>DATEXK010000499.1:0-18346 GCA_035257065.1 Gaiellaceae bacterium
GCCGCGGCCGCCGAGGCGTTCGGGGAGGCGCTCGTCCTCGCGCGTGCCCAAGGCGACACCGGACGTACGGCGGTGACGCTCGCGAATCTCGGGAACATCGCCTACTTCCAGGGCGACGTCCGCTCCGCGCGCGAAGCGTACGTCGAGGGTCTCGGGCTCGCGCGCGACACGGGAGCGCTGCGTCGCGTCGCGACGCTGAGCGAGAACCTCGGCCTGCTCGAGCTGGCGGAGGGAAACCTCAACCTCGCCGTCACGATGATCGAGAACGCGATCGATGCCGCCCGTTCGGCCGGCGACTTCCACGAGCTTGCCGCGTGTCTCCGCTCGATCGGGCGCGTCCGCTTCGCGCGCGGTGAGCTCGAGGCTGCGGAAGCCCACTTCCTCGAGAGCCTCGAGCTCGTTCGCCGCATCGGCGACCAGCGCTCACTCGCGGATTGGCTCGAAGGCTGGGCGAGGGGGTGCATCGCGCGCGGAGAGCCGTCGCGGTGTGTGCTGCTGCTCGGCGCCGCCGACGCGCTCCGCGAGGCGATCGGCGCGGCGCGGGCGCCGGACTACCGCCGCTGGTACGACGAGCTGCTGGCTTCGGCAGCGTCGTCGCTCACGGCGGAGGCCGTCGAGTCGTCGCTCACGGCCGGGCGTCTGCTGACACCCGACGCCGCGGTCGTCGAGGCTCTCGGCGGCATCGGCTGAGCCGCCCGACGCGGCTAGGCGTTGAGCGTGGCGAAGCCGAAGTCGAGCAGGCGCTTCGCGTCGGTGTACATGTCGTTCGAGTCGAGTACGACCGCGATGAGCGACACGCCGCCGCGCGTTGCCGACACCACGACGCACGGCCCGGCCTTGTGCGTATATCCCGTCTTGACTCCGGTCGCGCCGGGATACGTGCTGAGCAGCCGGTTGTTGTTCACGTAGATCTTCGAGTACGTCGGCGCCGCCCACGAAACGTGCTTGACGCGCGTGCGAACGATCGTGCGGAAGCGCGGGTTGCGCATTGCGACGCGTGTCAGCGCGGCGAGATCCCACGCGCTCGAGTAGTTGTCGACGTCCACGACACCGCTCGGCGAGACGAAGTGCGTATCGCTGAGCCCAAGCGTTTTCGCCTCGTCGTTCATCTCGCGCACGAACTGCCACTTGTTGCCCCCGGCGGCGATTGCGAGGGCGAGCGCGTCGTCGTTGCCGGAGTAGAGGAGCAGCGCATACATGAGCTTCCACGTCTCGACCTGCTCGCCGGTGCGTAGACCCTCCCGAACGAGCGGAACGCGCGGCACCGACTTGTCGACCTGCACGATGTCGTGGGGCCGGAGCTTCCGCAGTGCGATCAGCGCCGTCATGATCTTCGTCAGCGACGCCACCTGGCGGCGCTCGTGCGCACGCTGCTCCCACAGCACGCGGCCCGTCTTCTCGTCGACGAGGATCGCCGTCGAACCGAGCAGGCTCGGCTTGAAGGTGTGCGAGACGAGCGCACCCCCTGCGAGCAGCCGCTCCGGCGCGGCCTTCGCTGCGGAGGCGTCCGGCGCAGCGAGCTGTGCCGACGCCCGCGGTGTCGCGGCGGAGGCGACAGGCGCCGCCGACTGGTGCGCTCCGACCCACGCTCCGCCGGCTCCGGCGAGCACGACCGCGACGCCGACGGGCGTGAGGCGGCGCAGCCGATAGCGATAGCGCTTCTTCCGTCGCCGCGCGTACGCCGCCGGAGCGAGGAGGTCGGGAGCCACGGCGCGGAGCATACGGCGCGCGTCTGATGACCTCAATCGTTGCCGCCTGGGCCCGGGCCTACAATGGCCGCCGTGCGTACCACGGCCGAGATCCGCGAGGGCTTTCTCTCGTTCTTCGAGGAGAAGGGCCATCTCCGCTGCCCGTCCGCGTCGCTCGTGCCGCGCTCCGACGACCGCTCGACGCTGCTCACGACCGCGGGCATGCAGCCGCAGATGCCGTTCTTCCTCGGACGCGAGCAGCCGCCCGCGCTGCTGACGACCACCGCCCAGAAGTGCTTCCGCACGCCCGACATCGACGAGGTCGGCCTCGACACCTACCACCTCACCTTCTTCGAGATGCTGGGCAACTTCTCGTTCGGGCAGTACTTCAAGGAAGGCGCGATCGAGTTCGCGACCGAGTTCGTCACGCAGCGGTTGAAGCTCGACTGGGACCGCATCTGGGTGAGCGTCCACGCCGGCGACCCCGAGTTCAAGCTCGGGCCGGACCAGGTGGCGATCGACCTGTGGGAGAAGATCGGCATGCCGCCCGAGCGGATCGTGCCGCTGCCCTCCTCGGAGAACTTCTGGTCGGTCGGCGGTCCCGGGCCTTGCGGCCCCGACTCGGAGATCTACTACGACTGGGGCGAGGAGGTCGGCTGCGGCGAGCCCGATTGCAAGCCGGGTTGCGACCGCTGCGAGCGCTTCCTCGAGTTCTGGAACCTCGTCTTCATGGAGTACGAGCAGCGCCCCGACGGAACGCTGACGCCGCTGCCGAAGCAGAACATCGACACCGGCCTCGGGCTCGAGCGCACCGCGCGCATCGTGCAGAACGTCGCCTCGGTCTACGACACGGACGGCTTCCAGCAGATCATGGCCTGGGTCGCCGGAGAGTCCGGCTCGGCGTACGGCGACTCGACCGATGCGACGAAGGCGCACCGCGTCCTCGCCGACCACGGACGCGGCATGACCTTCCTCGTCGGCGACGGCGTCACGCCGGGGAACGAGGGACGCGGCTACGTGCTGCGGCGCATCATCCGGCGAGCTGCGCAGCACGGCCTGCGCATCGGCATGGCTGTGCCTTTTATTGCAGAGCTTGCAGATGTTGTGATCGAGCAGATGGGAGATGCGTATCCGGAGCTCGTCGAGCACCGTGCCCAGATCAAACAAGTTCTAGCGGCAGAGGAAGCGCGTTTCGGCGAGACGCTCGAGCGCGGCATGAAGCTGTTCGAGGAGGCCGCCGCGGGCGGACACATCACCGGTGACGACGCGTTCACGCTGCAGGCGACGTACGGCTTTCCGATCGAGCTGACCCAGGAGCTCGCACGCGAGCGAGCGCTGGAGGTGAACGACGAGGAATACACGCGGCTCATGGAAGAGCACCGCGAGATCTCGCGCGCAGGCGTCGCAGGCGGCAACGCGCAGCGCGCCGCGGAGTTCTCGAACGCCGCAGGCTTCCGCACCGACTTCGTCGGCTACGAGAAGACCGAGGCGCTGACGCAGGTCGGCGCGCTCGAAGAGCTGGACGACGGCCTGTTTCTCGCGAAGCTCCGCGAGTCGCCTTTCTACGCGGCCGGCGGCGGCCAGGTCACGGACACGGGCTGGCTCGAGAAGGACGACGGATCGCGCGCAACGTTGCGCGAGGCGTATCGCTTCGACAACGACCAGGTGCTGCTCTTCGAAGGGAGCGGCTTTGCAGCGGGCGACCGCGTGAAGGCGGCAGTCGCGTGGAACATGCGCTTCCCGACGCAGGCAAACCACACCGGCACGCATGTGCTCCACCAGTGCCTGCGCGAAGTGCTCGGCGATCACGTCAAGCAGGCCGGCTCCGCCGTTCGTCCCGACAAGCTGCGCTTCGACTTCACGCATCCGCAGGCGCTGAGCGCCGAGGAGCGCGCCGAGGTCGAGCGGCGCGTCAACGAGCACATCTTCGAGAACCTCCCGGTGCGTATCTACGAGACGCCGATCGGCGAGGCACGCACGCTCGGCGCGATGATGCTCTTCGGCGAGAAGTACGGCGACATCGTGCGTGTCGTCGACATCGGCGGCTGGTCGGTCGAGCTCTGCGGCGGCACGCACGTCCGCTCGACGGCGGAGATCGGCCCGTTCGCGATCCTCAGTGAGAGCTCCGTCGGAGCGGGAGCACGACGCATCGAAGCGGTCACCGCGGGCGAGGCGTTCGCCTACCTCCACGAGCAGGCGCGAGAGGCGGATCTGCTGCGCGTCGAGCTCGAGCACGTGCGCAAGGAGTCGAAGAAGCCGCAGGCCGAGTCCTCCGCCGACTTCGAGATCGTCGGCCGGGAAGCCGACGTGCTGTTCGTCGAGGCAAAGGCGCTGAAGGGCGGACCGCTGCGCGACCTCTCCGACCGTCTGCGCCAGCAGGAGAAGGCGGCAGGGGCGGTCATCGCATCGAGCGACGACGGCCGGGCCTTCCTCGTCGTGAACCTCGACGAATCGCTCGTCGCGAAGGGCCTCGACGCCGTGCAGCTCGTGCGCGCCCTCGGGTCGCACATCGGCGGTGGCGGCGGCGGCAAGCCCACGCTCGCCGAGGCGGGCGGCAAGAATCCGGGCGGCGTCCGCGATGCGCTCGAGGCCGGCCGCAAGGCTGTCGCCGAGGTGCTCGCGTGAAGGTGATGGCGCTCGACTACGGCTCGGCGCGCACGGGTGTCGCCGTGTCCGACCCGACCGGAGTCATTGCGCGACCGCTCTGCGTCATCGAGCGCGTACGCAGCGACGCCGGGCTCGAGCAGCTCGCGCAGCTCGTGCGCGAAGAAGACCCGGAGCAAGTGATCGTCGGCCACCCGCTCACGCTCAGCGGCGAGCGGGGCGAGCAGGCGCGTGAGACCGAGGCCTTCGCCGACAAGCTCCGCGGGATCGTCGACGTGCCCGTCCTGCTCTGGGACGAGCGCTTCACCACCGACCTCGCGCAGCAGACACCGTCGGCGTCGTCCCTGGACGCACGGGCCGCCGCACATCTCCTGTCGGGATACCTCGCGTGGTCGAGCGGCGCCCCGGCGTGATGCCGCCCAAGCCGGGGCCTCCGCCGCGGCAGATCTCGCACAGCCGCATCAGGCGGCGGCGCCTCGCCGCCGGCGGAGCCGTCGTGCTCACGATCGTCGTCGTCCTCGCGCTCGTGTCGATCGCGGGCCACGGCGGGTCCTCGACGACGAGCGCTTCGCTCCCGACCGCGACGCCGAAGCCGTTCCGCATCGTCTTCCCCGAGGGCTTCACACGGGAAGAGATGGCGCAGCGCGTGCAGGTGGTGGCACAGATCGCGGAGCACAAGCGCAACAGGAAGAACGTGCGCCTCGCGAGGCGGACCTACCTGCTCGAGTCGCACCCGCGCGTGCTCGCGGGCTTCGGCACGAAGAAGCGCCGCCTCGAAGGGTTCCTCTTTCCGGCCACGTACGACTTCCTCGACAACACGACGTCGGCGCAGCTCGTGCAGATGCAACTGGCGGCGTTCGCGGAGAACTGGAGCAAGGTGAACCTCGCATACGCGAGGAAGAAGAACCTCACGCCCTACGACGTGCTGATCATCGCGTCGCTCGTCGAGAAGGAAGCGCTGGTGCCCGACGAGCGGCCGAAGATCGCGCGCGTCATCTACAACAGGCTGCATGCCGGGATGAACCTCGGCATCGACGCGACGACGCGCTACGGACTGCACGTCCCCGGCACGAAGCCGCTCACCGAGTCGGACCTCGCCAGCAGCAATCCGTACAACACCCGCAACCCGAAGATCACGGGGCTGCCGCCGACGCCGATCGCAAACCCCGGTCTCGCGTCGATGCAGGCAGCGGCCCACCCGGCCACGGGCGACTGGCTGTACTTCGTGCGCAAGCCGGATCTCCAGCACCACTACTTCACCGCGAACTACAACGACTTCCTCAACCACGCCAACGCGTACGGCTTCCATTGAGCGGTGTCTGACGTGCTGGGGGGCTCAACTCGTCTCGTTGCGGTCCTCGGGCATCCGGTGGCGCACTCGCTGTCGCCGCGGATGCAGAACGCGGCCTTTGCGGCGCGCGCACTGGACTGGGCGTACGTCGCGCTCGACGTGCCGCCGGAGCAGCTCGAGACAGCGGTGCGAGGCCTGGTTGCGGCCGGTTTCGCGGGTGCCAACGTGACGATCCCGCACAAGCGCGCAGCGGCCCTCCTCTGCGACGAGGCCGACGGCGACGCGGTGAACACGCTCGTCTTCGCGGACGGCCGCATTCACGGCTTCAACACCGACACGGAGATCGTGGCCGGCATCGACTCGACGCGCGTCTGCCTGATCGGCGCGGGCGGAGCGGCCACGACCCTGCTCCCCGGCCTCCGGGGCGAGGTGCATCAGTTCTCCCGGCGCGGGGACTGGCCTCCCGACGCCGACGGCTGCGACCTCGTCGTCAATGCGACGCCGGTGCGCGACGAGCTGCTCGTGCAGCCGCACGCGGGCCAGACGATCGTCGAGCTCGCCTACGGCGAGGGCGAGACCGCGCTCGTGACGGCGGCACGCGCGGCGGGTTGTACGGTCATCGACGGCCGGGAAGCCCTCGTCCTGCAGGGCGCGGCGAGCTTCGAGCGGTGGACCGGAGTGCCTGCGCCTGTGAGCGCGATGCGCGCAGCTTTAGGCTTGTCTGCGTGACGCTCGAGCTTGCATCGGCGGGGGAGTCGCACGGGCCGGCGCTCGTGGCGATCCTGTCCGGCCTGCCGGCGGGGCTGACGCTCGATCGCGACGCGATCGATGCCGACCTGCGCCGGCGCCAGCAGGGCTACGGCCGCTCACCGCGCCAGCAGATCGAGACCGACGAGGTGGAGGTGCTCGCGGGCCTCCGCCGCGGCCGGACGCTGGGGACTCCGCTCGCGCTCGTCGTGCGCAACCGTGACCACAAGAACTGGACGTGGGGGATGAATCCCTGGCCGTCCGACGGAGAGCCGGAGGGCAAGGGCACGAAAGCGGTCACGCTGCCGCGGCCCGGCCACGCCGATCTCGCGGGCGTCCAGAAGTACGAGCTTTCCGACGTCCGCGACGCGCTCGAGCGTGCATCCGCTCGGCACACCGCAGTCCACGTCGCCGCGGGCGCCGTCGCGAAGTCGCTGCTTGCGCACATCGGCATCTTCGTGGTGGGCACAGCGCTGAGCGAGGCCGGCGCCGACCCGGAAACGGTCGATGCGGCGCGCAAGGATCGCGACACCCTCGGGGGCATCGTCGAGGTGCGCGCAACCGGTGTGCCGCCCGGGCTCGGGTCGTACGCACGCAAGGACGACCGCCTCGACGCGCGGCTTGCCGCCGCGCTCATGGGCATCCAGGCCGTGAAGGGCGTCGAGATCGGCGACGGCTTCGCGCTCGCCGGCATCCGCGGCTCGGAGGCGCACGACGAGATCGTCCGCGACGAGCACGGCATCCACCGCAGCTCGAATCGGGCCGGCGGCATCGAAGGCGGGATGTCGAACGGCGAGGAGATCGTCGTCCGCGCCGCGATGAAGCCGCTGCCGACGCTGATGAAGCCGCTGCTTTCCGTCGATCTCGAGACCGGTGAGCCCGCGCAGGCGCTCGTCGAGCGGAGCGACGTCTCCGCTGTCGAGGCGCTCGCAGTCGTCGCGGAGGCCGCAGTCGCCTGGGAGCTCGCACGGCTCGCCCGGGACAAGTTCGGCGGCGACGCGCTCGGCGACTTCGTCGCCGCGTGGCAGGCGTACGTCGGGCGGATCGACTGGACCCCACGCTGACGAAGCACGTCGCGCTCATCGGGTTCATGGGCGCCGGGAAGACGACGCTCGGCCTGGAGACCGCGCGCCGGTTGAACCGGCTGCTCCGAGATGTCGACGAGGTCGTCGAGTCGAGCCAGCAGCGGACGATCCCGGAGCTCTTCGCCGAGGGTGAAGCCGTCTTCCGCGAGGTCGAGGAGCGAGTCGTCCGCGGCTTGCTCGCGCATCCACGTCCGTCCGTCATCGCGCTCGGCGGCGGCGCCGTCACGACGCCTCAGGTCCGCGAGCTGTTGCACGACCACGCTGTCACCGTGTGGGTCGACGAGAGTGTCGACACGTGCTGGGCACGCGTCCGTGGCAGCGACCGGCCGCTCGCGCAGGATGAGCTGGAGTTTCGCCGCCTCTTCGAAGAACGGCGCCCGCTCTACGTCGCAACGGCGGATGCCGTCGTGCGCGACGCCGACGACGTCGTGCTCGTAGCCGCCGGCGTCCGCGTCGAGCGCGGCGCACTTCGCCGCCTCGGCGAGCTCGTCCCGGGCGACGGGCCGGTCGCGCTCGTCTCCGACCCGAACGTCGCCGGCATTCACGGCATGGACGCCCAGCTCGCGCTCGGCGCACGTCTCGCGCAGGCGCACGAGCTGCCGCCGGGCGAGCAGGCAAAGACGATCAGCGCGCTCGACCGGCTCTGGGAGGACCTCCGGCTCGACCGGCGCGGTACGGTCGTCGCACTCGGCGGCGGCTGCACGACCGACGCAGCAGGCTTCGCCGCGGCGACCTACCTCCGCGGAGTGCCGTGGGTGCCCGTGCCGACGAGCCTCGTCGCACAGGTCGACGCGGCGATCGGGGGCAAGACCGGCATCGACCTGCCGCAGGGCAAGAACCTCGTCGGTGCATTTCACTGGCCGGTGCGCACCGTGATCGACCCGGCGCTGCTCGGAACGCTGCCCCCGGCGCAACGGCTCGAGGGCATGGCCGAGGTCGTGAAGACCGGCCTGCTCGCCGGCGAGCCCTTCTGGGAACTGCCGGACGACGAGCTCGTCCGCCGCTGCGCATCATTCAAGGCGGCCCTCTGCCTGCGTGACCCGCATGACCACGCCGAGCGGAAGCTGCTCAACCTCGGCCACACGTTCGCCCACGCGCTCGAGACCGCCGCCGGCTACGAAGGCCTGTCGCACGGGCAGGCCGTCGCCCTCGGCCTGCTGGGGGCCTTGCGCCTGTCCGGTAAGGACATCAGCCAGGTGGAGGAGATCCTGCATCCCAAGCGCGTCAAGATCGACCGAGAACGAGCCTGGCAGGCGATGCAGCGTGACAAGAAGAACGTCGGCGGGGAGCTCCGCCTCGTCTTGCTCGGCGAGAACGGGCCGGAATGGGACGTCGCGGTGCCTACGGCGGACGTCCGGCGCGAACTCGACGCCCTGATCGCGTAGTCGAACCACCAGATGGTTGATGCCACGGCGCCATGCATGAGCCACCATCCAGGCGGGCGGGGTCGTGGCATCAATCATCTAGCATCGTCGGGTGCGCGTCATCGTCCTCAACGGGGTCAACCTGAACATGCTCGGCCGTCGCGACCCGACGGTGTACGGAGGCGTCGGCATGTCCGACCTCGAAGGGCGCATCTACGCGTGGGCGCGCGAGCTCCAGCTCGCCGTCCAGTGCCGCCAGACGAACAGCGAAGGCGAGTTCATCAAGTGGTGCCACGACGCCTACGACAACACGGACGGCATGGTGGTCAATCCCGGCGCCTGGACGCACTACGCGTGGTCGATCCACGACGCCCTCGAGCCGTTGACCGTGCCGATCGTCGAGGTGCACCTCTCGAACATCGACGACCGAGAGGAGTGGCGGAAGCAGTCCGTCATCTCCGACCTCGTCGCGAAACGCTTCATCGGGCTCGGTCCCGACGGTTACCGGCTGGCCCTCGAGTATCTGAAGGAGAACGCGTGAACGCTCGCATCGAACGCCTCCGCACATTGATCGAGGAGCCGCTCCTCGTCACGAACCCCAAGAACGTCGTCTACCTCGCCGGCTTCGAGAGCTCGAACGCAGCGCTGCTCGTCGACCAGGAGCGCGTGCAGCTCTTCACGGATTTCCGTTATCTCGAAGCCGCGCGCGCGGTCGAGGGCGTCGAGCTCGTGCAGACGAAGCGCGGCGTGATCGGCGCGCTCGCCGAGCAGCTCTCGGGCAAGATCGGCTTCGAAGCGACGAACCTCGTCTACGCCGACTTCCTCACGCTCGTAGACGGCGGGCTCGAGCTCGTGCCGCACAACGGCCTCGTCGAGTCGCTGCGCGCGATCAAGGAGGAAGGCGAGCTGGAGATCCTTCGGCGCGCCTGTGCGATCACCGACCGCGTCTTCGAGCGGCTCACGGACGTGAAGTTCGTCGGTCGCACCGAACGCGAGGTGGCGTGGGACCTGACGCGCCTCTTCCACGAGGAGGGCGGCGAAGGCCTTGCCTTCGAGTCGATCGTCGGCGCGGGCCCGACGGGCGCGCGCCCGCACGCGCGCGCGGGCGACCGAACGATCGAGGCCGGCGAGCTCGTGGTGATCGACGCCGGGTGCACGGTCGACGGCTATGCGTCCGACTACACGCGCACCTTTGCGACGGGCCCGCTCGACGACGAGGCAAAGGACGCCTACCTGGTCGTGCTCGCGGCGCAGCTGGCGGGGCTCGAGGCGATCCGTGCCGGCATCCCGGCGATCGACGTCGACGGAACCGCGCGACGCGTCGTCGAGGAGAGTGCGTTCGCCGGCACGTTCGGCCACGGCCTCGGTCACGGCCTGGGCCTCGACGTCCACGAGCTGCCGAACATGTCGACCGAGACGAAGGACGTGCTCGCACCGGGCAACGTCGTCACCGTCGAGCCCGGCGTCTACCTGCCGGGCAAGTTCGGGATCCGCATCGAGGACGACGTCGTCGTCACCAAGGACGGGATCGAGAACCTCACGGGCTTTCGCAAGGACTTGCTCGAGGTGAGCTAGCTACACTCGGCGCCGCAGATGGCTGACACGGTCAACACGAACCAGTTCAAGAACGGGATGCATATCGAAGTCGATGGGCAGCCCTGGCGCATCGTCGAGTTCCAGCACGTGAAGCCGGGCAAGGGTGGCGCTTTCGTCCGCACGAAGCTGAAGTCGCTCGCCGCCGGAGCGACCGTCGACCGCACCTTCCGCGCGGGCGAGAAGTTCGTCCGCGTCCACACCGAGGTGAAGAACGTCCAGTACCTCTACGACGACGGCTCCGACGTGCACTTCATGGATCCCGACAGCTACGAGCAGTTCTCGGTTCCGCATTCGGAGCTCGAGGACGAGCTGATGTTCATGCAACCGAACGCGACCGTGCAGGTGCTGGCCGTCGACGGCAAGCCGTCGAGCGTGCAGCTGCCGACGACGGTCGAGCTGACGGTCGTCGACACCGAGCCGGGCGTGAAGGGCGACACGGTCTCGAACGTGACGAAGCCCGCGACGCTCGAGACCGGGGGAGTGGTGAACGTGCCGCTCTTCGTGAACGTCGGCGACAAGCTCAAGATCGATCCGCACGAGAAGCGCTACATCAGCCGCGTCTAACCGGCGTGTTCGGTCTTTCCCGGTTCCTCGTCTGCCTGCTCGCGGCAGCGGTGGCGGCCACGGTCGGAGGGACGCTCTTCGCGGTCCTGCACGGCGGCACGACGGTGACCCGCTCGATCGCGTACGGGTTCTGGATCGCCGCCGCGCTGGCGCTCGCGGCGATGGTCGGGGCGGCGAGCAGGCAACTCGCACGCTGGTTCGACCTGCCGTTCATCGAGGGGTGGCTCTTCATCGCGGCGTCGGTAGTGCTGACCGCGGCCGGCGTCGTGGTCGACGTGCTCGGCAGTTGAACGGCTCCGCCGCGACGGCGCGGTAAGGTCCCCCCGTGCCGACGCTCGCCGACACGACCATTCGCCTGCTCGGCCAGGAGCCGCTCGCAGGCCGGATGCCGACCGCAGACCAGCTTCGGCTGGCGGAGATCCTCGACCGCGCCGGCTTCGCGTATCTCGAGGTGTCGGGCGGCGGCTGCTTCGACGCGGCCGTCCAGCGCGGCGTCGAGAGCCCCTGGGAGCGAATCCGTGCCCTGAAGGCGCGGGTGAAGACGCCTCTTGGCCTGGCGCTTCGCGGCCGCTTCCTCGTCGGCTCGCGGCCCGTGAACGCCGACTTCGCCCGGCGCTTCGTCGCCTCCGCAGCCGACAACGGCATCGACGTCTTCCGTCTCCACGACCCGCTGAACGACGTCTCGAATCTCCGCGAGGCGGCCGAGGCGATCGTCGCAGCGGAGCGCGACTTCGAGGCCGGCCTCGTCTACAGCCCCGGACGCACCGGCGAGATCGACACGCTCATCGAGCGGGCGCGCATGCTGCCCGAGCTCGGCGCCGTCCGCGTGCTCCTGCACGACCCCACGGGATCGCTGCAACCGCATCGCGCAGCGGAGCTCGTCCCGGCGCTCGCCGAGGCGAGCGGGTTGCCGGTCGGCATCTACGTCCAGGGCGCGGGCGGCAGCGCACTCGCGGCGACGATCGCCGCGGCGAGCGCGGGCGCACAGCTGATTGCCTGCGCTGTCTTCCCACTGGCCCTCACGCTGCACCGTGTCTCGGGCGAGGCGCTCGGCGAGGCGCTCGCAGGCATGGGCCTCGACACCGGCATCGACGTCGCGACGCTCTGGGAGGCGTCCGATCTCGTCGACGAGCACATCGGTGACGAGCCCGTCGCGCCGCTCGCCCCGCGAATCGCCGTTCGCGCCGCGCAGCACAACGTGCCCGCCGGGCTCGTTGCCGGCGTCGATGCGACATTGCGCGCGCAAGATGCCGGCGACCGTCTCGAAGAAGTGCTCGAGGAGCTCGACGTCATCCGGGCCGAAGTGGGGTGGCCGCCGCTCGCTGCGCCGATCGGCCAGGTGCTCGCGTCGCAGGCTCTGCTCAACGTGCTCTCCGCCAGCCGCTATCTCACCATCGTCGATGAGCTGCGCGCGCTCGTGGTCGGCCGCTTCGGCACGCCGCCCGGGCCGATCGACGCCGCCGTCCAGCGCGCCGTCGCCCTCACACACGACCCCGAGACCGAGGAGGACGTGGCGCCCGCGCTCAGCGAGGTGCGCGAGCAGGCCGAGGGAATGGCCGCGAGCGAGGAAGAGCTATTGCTGCTCGGGCTCTTCGGCGTGGACGCCGAACGGCTGCTGATCGGCATCCGCAGCCGCGCGAGCGGCGAGGTGGACGAGCTGGCGGCGGTCGACAAGGCGCGCGCCGACCGGATCCGTGAGCTGGTACGCATCGTCCAGGAGTCCGGCATCGGCGAGGTCACGATCGAGGAGGACGGGATGCGCGTCTCGGTGCGCTCCGCCCCGGATGCCCCGGCCGACCTGTCGCCGGCGCCGCTCGCGCTTCCGGACGACGGTCCCGTGCCGACAGGACCGCGGCCGAACGGTTTCGTGCGGATCGAATCGCCGATGGTCGGGACCTTCTACCGCGCATCGCAGCCGGACGCGCCGCCGTTCGTCGAGGAGGGCGACGTCGTCGCGGCGGGACAGACGCTCTGCATCCTCGAGGCGATGAAGCTCATGAACGAGGTGAAGACCGACGTCGAGGCGACCGTCCGGCGGATTCACGTCGACAACGCCCAGCCGGTGGAGTTCGGACAGCTGCTGTTCGACCTCGAGCCGCTCGTCGGCCGGCCCCTCGACGCGGGTTAGAAACGTGCACCACTGATGTTCTCGCGAGTCCTGGTAGCGAACCGCGGCGAGATCGCCGTGCGCGTCATCCGTGCGCTCCACGAGCTCGGCGTCGAGGCGGTCGCCGTGTACTCGACAGCCGACGAGGACGCGCTGCACGTGCGGCTCGCCGACCGTGCGGTGCGCATCGGCCCTCCCTCCGCGGCCGAGAGCTACCTCAACATCCCGGCGATCATCGCCGCCGCCACGACGACCGGCTGCGAGGCGGTGCACCCGGGGTACGGCTTCCTCGCGGAGAACGACGAGTTCGTGCTCGCGTGCGAGGACCACGACCTCGTCTTCGTCGGCCCGCCCGCGGACGTGATGGCGCGGATGGGCGACAAGGCGCGGGCGAAGGCCGAGATGCGCGCAGCGGGCATTCCGCTCGTGCCCGGCGCCGAAGGAACGGCGAGCGCCGCCGAGGTGCGCGTGGCGGCCGCCGAGCTCGGCTATCCCGTGATCCTCAAGGCGGCAGCGGGCGGCGGCGGCAAGGGCATGCGCCTCGTCACCGCACCGGAGGAGCTCGAGGACGCGTTCGCGCAGGCGTCGAACGAGGCGATGGCGGCGTTCTCGGACGGCTCGCTCTACGTCGAGAAGGTGATCTCGCCGGCGCGCCACGTCGAGATCCAGGTGCTCTGCGACTCGCACGGCGGGGTGCTGACCTGCGGCGAGCGCGAGTGCTCGATCCAGCGGCGGCACCAGAAGCTGATCGAGGAGTCGCCGTCGCCGGCACTCGACGCAGAGCGCCGCGAGGCCATGGAGGACGCCGCCGAGCGCGCGTGCCGCCACATCGGCTACCGCAACGCGGGCACGTTCGAGTTCCTCGTCGGGCTCGACGGTACGTTCGCCTTCATCGAGCTGAATGCGCGCCTCCAGGTCGAGCATCCGGTCACCGAGCTTACGACGGGGCTCGACCTCGTCCGCGAGCAGGTGCGCATCGCGGCCGGTGAGCGGCTCCCGATCACCGGGCGGGCGCCGCGCTCCGGGCATGTGATCGAGATCCGGATCAATGCTGAGGACCCGGCGCGCGGGTTCATGCCGGCGCCGGGACGGCTCGTGCGCTTTCGGCCGCCCCTCGGGCCCGGGGTGCGCGTCGACACGTTCGTCGAGGAGGGATCCGTGATCCCGCCGAACTACGACTCGCTGATCGCCAAGGTGATCGTGCGCGACGACACGCGTGCATCGGCGATCGAGCGCGCGCTGCGAGTGTTGCGGGAGTTCGAGATCGAGGGCGTGCCGACGACGCGCAATGTCCTGCTCGAGATCCTCGACAGCCCCGAGTTCCGCAGCGGGATGTACTCGACCTCCTTTCTCGAAGAGGCGGGGGCGCAACTGCCCTCGTTCGCAGCGGCATGACATACGTCGTGCGCAACGCCGACGGGGCGATCACGGTGACGGACGCCGTGCTCGCGTCCATCGTCGTGCAATCGGCGGAGTCGGTCGAAGGGGCACGCGTGCGGCGTGCGCGCCGGAAGGTCGACATCGAGCTCGACGGCAAGCGTGCCCGGGTGGAGCTCGAGCTCGCGGTCGCCTATGGGAAGGTCTTGCCGGCGCTCGCACGCGACGTCCAGCTGCGTGTCACCGACGCTCTGACGCAGATGTGCGGCCTCGACGTCTCCGCCGTCGACGTGACCGTCGAGGAGCTCGAGCCGTGAAAGTTCCCAAGCCGACGCCGGTCAGTCGCCGCGAGGCGCGGCGCGCCGCGGTGTTCGTCCTCTACCAGTGGGACGTCACCTCCTCGCCGCTCGGCTCGCTCTTCGAGGGCGAGGTCGACGCCTACACGCAGACGATCGCCGACCGGGTCGCCGCGCATGTCGAGGAGCTCGACGCGACGATCACGGCCGCGTCCGACGACTGGACGGCGGACCGGCTCGGAGCGGTCGAGCGGAACATCCTGCGCGTCGCGATCGAAGAGCTCGCTGCGGGCGAGGTGCCGAAGGAAGTCGTGCTGGACGAAGCGGTCACGCTTGCGAAGCGCTACGCATCCGACGACGCTGGAAGACTCGTGAACGGCATTCTTGGCAAGATCGCGCGGGAGGAGACCTCGTAACGTGGCTACCGAAGACTCACTGAGCAGGGCGGAGGAGCTCCTCGCGAAGCTCGAGGCGGCGCGGGTCGAGCTCGACACGATCGCACAGGCGGACGGCGGCTCCCCGGAGCGCGCCCTCGAGATCCTCGCCGAGCTCTCGGAGCTCGCGAAGGCCGTCGAGGAGGAGCTCGAGCGGGCGAAGCGCGCAGCGGAGGCCGATGCCGCTCAGTCCTGAGGAGCTGCGACCGCTCGTCGAGGACTACCTCGAGGGACTCGAGCTCTGGCCTGCGCTGCACGGGCAGGCCGAGTCGGTGCGCTACTCGATCACCGTCGGTGGCAAGCGCGTCCGGCCGGTGATCTGCCTCGCGACGGCGGAGGCGGCCGGCGCGAACGTCGAGGACGCGCTCCCGGCAGGCTGCGCGCTCGAGCTCGTCCACACGTTCTCGCTCGTGCACGACGACCTGCCGGCGCTCGACGACGACGAGGAGCGGCGCGGACAGCCGTCGACGTGGAAGCGCTTCGGCGAGGCGACGGGCATCCTGGCGGGAGATGCGCTGCTGGCGGAAGCCTTCCGCCTCGCGACGTCGTATGACACGCCGGACGTCGCGCGCGAGCTTTCCCAGGCGACGCTCGGCATGATCGGGGGCCAGTACCTCGACGTCACCGGCACCGCGCCCGACGAGGCGACGTTGCACAAGCTGAAGACCGGCTGCCTGTTCGAAGCGTCGGTCGGGCTCGCGCTCTGGGTCGCGGGGATCCCGCAGCCGCAGCAGGCTCCCTGGCGTGCGTTCGCGAACGAGCTCGGCCTCCTCTTCCAGATCGTCGACGACATCCTGGACGGTGACGGCTACGTAGTCATGCACGGCGTCGACGGCGCGCGCCGCTTCGCCGACGAAGCGGCTGACCGTGCGCGCGACCGGCTCGGCGCGGTGGACGCCGACACGAGCGTGCTGCGCGAGATCGTCGACGGCCTCGCCGTGCGGACGGCGTAGTCCGCCGCTCGTGAAGAAGCGGCTCGACGTGCTGCTCGTCGAGCGCGGCCTCGCCGCGTCGCGCACGCAGGCGCAGGCGTTCATCATGGCCGGGCTCGTGCCCGGCTACGACAAGCCCGGCCATCAGGTCGACGAGAACGCCGAGCTCGCCGTCGTCCGCGGCCCCGCGTACGTCTCGCGGGGAGGTGAGAAGCTTGCACACGCGCTCGATGCATTCGGCGTCGACCCTGCCGGCCTCGACGTCCTCGACGTCGGCGCGTCGACAGGCGGCTTCACGGACGTCCTGTTGCAACGCGGCGCAGCCCGCGTGATCGCGGTCGACGTCGGCTACGGGCAGCTCCACCCGCGCATCCGGGACGACCCGCGCGTCGTCGTGTTCGAGCGCACGAACGCGCGTGCGCTCACCGAGCTGCCTTTCGCGCCGCAGCTCGTCGTCTGCGACGTCTCGTTCATCTCGGTGCGAACCGCCTTGCCGCCGGCGCTCGAGCTCGCCGCTCCCGACTGGCAGGCCGTCGTGCTCGTGAAGCCCCAGTTCGAAGCAGGGCGCGCCGACGTCGCGAAGGGCAGCGGCGTCGTCCGCGACCCCGTGATCCGGGCCCGCGTGCTGCGCGAGGTCGCCTATGCGGCACTCGGTTGGAAGGCAGAGGTGGTCGGCGTCGTAGACTCCGGGCTACCGGGTCCAAAGGGCAACCGGGAGTTCTTCCTTCACCTCAGACACAACGACGACCCGAAGCTTCCGGATGACCTCGACGAGCGAATCGACAAAGCGGTCGCTGCAGGTTAAAACCGCGGCGGTCGTCACGCACGGCCACGTCGACGTCGAGAGCGCAGTCGAGCGCTTGCGAGCCGTTGCGGCGAAGGCGGGCGTGACGCTTGTCGACGATCCGCACGAGGTCGACCTCGTCGTCGTGCTCGGAGGGGACGGGACGATGCTGCGCACGCTCGCACGGCTGCTCGGCACCGACGTGCCGGTGATCGGCGTCAACTACGGGCGCGTCGGCTTCCTCGCGTCGATCCGCCCTGACGATCTCGACCGCGACCTCGCGCGCGTGTTCGCCGGCGAGTACGTGATCGTCGAGCTGCCGACCATCCAGGTACGGCTCGACGGCGAGCGGCACGTTGCGGTCAACGACGTCGTCGTCACGAGCTCGGCGCTCGGGCGGATGGTCGAGCTCTCCTGGGCGATCGGAGGGGAGGAGCTCGGCACGGTTCCGTGCGACGGGATGATCTGCTCGACGCCGTCCGGCTCGACCGCGTACAACCTTTCGAACGGCGGGCCGGTGCTCGTGCGGGGCCTCGACGCGATGGCGGTGACGTTCATCGCGCCGCACTCGCTCCACGCGCGGCCGTTCGTGGTGCCGCGTGGCGCCGAGGTGACGGCACAGAACGCGACGGTCGACATCCCCGCGTCCCTCCTCGTCGACGGCCAGCGAGTGGCCGAGGTCGCCCCGGGCGAGGACGTCGCCATCTACCTCTGCAACGAGCGGAGCCTGCTCGCGACGCTGCCGGAGACGACGTTCTTCAGCCGGTACCGCGAGACCTTCTCGTCCTGACCGGCCTGGCCTGAGCAGCCACGTCCGGTGCCAGGCACCTGACACGTCCCGCAGAGACACGTCCTGTGCCAGGCACCTGACACGTCCTCCAGAGACACGTCCTGTGCCAGGCACCTGACATGTCCTGTCGGGGCACGTCTCACAGCGGCTGCGGCCGGAACGGGCAATGGTCGGCGTCGGATGCCCTCTCTACGATGGGCGGCGATGCTCCGCCGCCTGCGAATCGAGAATCTCGTGCTCATCCGGGAGGCCGAGCTCGACCTGGCGCCCGGCCTGAACGCGATCACCGGCGAGACCGGCGCGGGCAAGACGATCCTCGCCCAGGCGGTCGGCCTGCTCCTCGGGACGAAGGGCGACGACGCGTTCGTCGGGCCTGCCGGCGAAGAGGCGTACGTCGAGGCCGAGCTCGACCTGCCCGACGAGCTCGACGAGCTCGGTGCGCTGCGCCCCGAGGACGAGGACGCGCTGCTCGTCGCGCGCCGCGTCTTCGGCGACGGCCGCACCCGTGCCTATGCCTGGGGCCGCGCCGCCGCGCGAGAGGACGTGGCCGCGACTGTCGAGCGCGTGCTCGCGATGTCGGGGCAGTTCGAGCAGCGGCGGCTCGCCCGGCCCGCGTACCAGCTTGAGGTCCTCGACCGCTTCTGCGGCGAGGAACAGCTCCGCCGGCGCGCCGAGGCGCGCGCGGCC
>DATEXK010000500.1:0-2395 GCA_035257065.1 Gaiellaceae bacterium
CGCGGCCGCCATACCAGTCACG
Source organism: Gaiellaceae bacterium (assembly GCA_035257065.1). GTDB lineage: Bacteria > Actinomycetota > Thermoleophilia > Gaiellales > Gaiellaceae > Palsa-739. Next base: position 23 of record DATEXK010000500.1, read on the forward strand.
ACTCCCAGCGGGACGAGCAGACCGTCTTGAGCGCCGAGCACGAACTCACGGATGCGCGAGAGCCGCCCGATCCGCGCCGCCTCCCCGAGCGAATGCTCGACGATGTGTCGCTCTGCTTCAGTACGGGCGTCGTCGGTGTTCGGCACAGCCGGAATCATCCCCGATCCGTCGACGGACGTACCAGCATCACTGGCGCATTTCCGGGGCGGCGGCTAGGACACGATCTTCAGCGTCGCCTCGAGCGTCTCCGTGCCGTAGTGCACGGCGAGCTTGTAGGCGCCGGGCGCGGCCGGGTTGCCGAGCTGCGCGGCTCGGGCGACGAGGATCTTCGCCGTTCCCGGCCCGATCACGTTGCACATGACGCCGGTCGGGGGCGGCATCGTGATCGACAGCGTCCGGTTTGTGAGCGTGACGCTGCTCGGCCGTCTGCCCTGCACGGTGATCGCCGAAGCGTGCATCGTGTGAGGCAGCCGCGCCGCGGCGGGGAACGTGAGGGCGAGCGCGCCGCCGCGCAGCCGGCCGCACTGCAGCTCCGTGTGGAGGGAGACGACGAGGGAGACCGGGCGGGCCCTTGCGTGAACGCTCGACAGGCTCGCGGATGCCCAGTCGGACCCTTCGGCTCCCGGGGGCGCAGCGACTGCCGCGGCTCCGGTCGCGAGGGCTGCGCCGCAGACGACAGCGCCGACCGTTCTGAGCACGGGTCCAGGCTAGCACCCTGGATCTGAGTTGCACGGTCGGTCAGGATCGGGCAGCCGGCATCCGCAGCGCCGGCTGTCCAAACCAACAGGAGGGGAGTTGCACATGCCGTCAATACGCCTCGGGCGAGTCGTTGTTGCAATCGGGGGCGCGACGATGATCGCAGCGCTCGTCGTCACCGCAGGGGCCTCGGCTCGGACGAACGGCCCGTTCGGCTCGGTCCGGCACATCCTGCCGGGGTCGAAGCCCGCGTGGACGACAGTCGCGCCGCAAGCCGCCGCGGTCCCGTCGGGCCGGCTCGTGCACGCGCGGGTCTGGCTCACGCCGAGAAACGCGGCTCAGCTCGACGCGCTGGCGCAGGCCGTCAGCGATCCGTCGAGCGCCCAGTACGGCCAGTTCCTCACGGCCGACCAGTACAACGCGCAGTACGCGCCGACGGCCGACCAGGTCGGTCAGGTGACGCAGTGGCTCACGCAGTCCGGTCTGAGCGTGACCGCGACCGGTCCGGACAATCACTTCATCGCGGTCGCGGGCAGTGCGTCGGCGATCGCGTCGGCGTTCGGGGCCTCGCTCGCCGACTATCTCGTGAACGGCAAGCAGGCGCAGGCGCCGGTGGCCGACGTGTCGGTGCCCGATTCGCTCGCCGGGCTCGTCACCTCCGTCACCGGGCTCAGCACGCTCGGTCACGCGGTGAAGCCGGCCGATTTCGGCGCGCCCGACGCCTTCGTCAACGCCACGCCGTGCTCCGACTACTACGGCCAGCAGACCGCGAGGACGCTGCCGCGGTTCCAGCACCAGACGCTGCCGTACGCGGTGTGCGGGTACACGCCGGACCAGCTGCGCGGCGCCTACGGCGTCAACGGGTTCCGAAACGCGCAGAACATCGGACGCGGCCAGACCGTGGCAATCACGGACGCCTACGACGCGCCGACACTGCTCGCGGACGCGAACAGGTATGCGATGCGACAGGGCGACCGGCCGTTCTCACACGGGCAGTTCCAGGACCGAAGCGTGCCCGAGGACGCATCGACCGGCAACGACTGCGGCGGCAACGGCTGGTACGGGGAGCAGAGCCTCGACGTCGAGGCCGTCCATGGAATGGCTCCCGGCGCGAACGTCCTCTACTACGGCGCCGCGAGCTGCTTCGACGACGACCTGCTCGCTCAGCTGTCGCAGGTCGTGCACGACAACAAGGCGTCGATCGTCACCAACTCATGGGGCGAGCCGACGTTCGTCGTCATCAACGGCCAGCTGGTCGAGACGATCGACGACAGCCTCGTCGCAGCCTATGAGTCGATCTTCAAGCAGGGCGTCGTCCAGGGGATCGGCTTCATGTTCTCCTCGGGCGACAACGGCGACGAGCTCGATGCATTTGGCTATGCGCATCCGGACTACCCGACCGGTGACCCATGGGTCACCTCGGTCGGCGGCACCTCGCTCGCGATCGACAGGCGCAACAACCGAGCGTTCGAGACGGGCTGGGGGACGGAGAAGTACGGCCTCTCGTCCGACGGAAGCAGCTGGAACCTCACCGTTCCGTTCCTCTACGGGGCGGGCGGCGGTATCAGCCAAGTCTTCCCCGAGCCCGCGTACCAGCGCGGCATCGTGGGTCACGTGAGCGGCCGCGCGGTGCCCGACGTCGCCATGGACGCGGACCCGACGACGGGCATGCTCGTC
>DATEXK010000501.1:0-2286 GCA_035257065.1 Gaiellaceae bacterium
AAGCCGGAGCACGCCCGCTCGACGCTCGTGGCGACCGCGACGTACCTCTTCCACCGCGAGCACGTGCCGCTCGTCGAGCGCTACCTCGAGGAAGGGAACTCGCCCGACCAGCCGGGCAGGTTCGTCGCCTGGCTCGTCCCGCGGGCGCCTGTCTACGGCTACCGCTTCGAGGGCGAGTGGCGCGATATCGGCGATGCCGAGCAGCTGCTCGAGGCCGACAATCGCCTCCGCGGAGGGGCCGGATTGCCCCTGCGCAATTCGTATTCCGTCCACTAGAGTCCGGCGATGGCCGCGACCGAGTCACGGACGGACGACGTGCGCTGGAATCTTTCCGACCTCTGCGCCGACGCTGCGGAGGCGCGCGCCGGCTGGTCCGCGCTTGTCGAGCGGTCGGCCGACTTCGCGCTGCGCTACCGCGGGAAGATCGCCTCGCTCGACGCAGCGGGCATGCGCGCGGTGTTCGACGAGTCCGACGAGCTCGCGCAGGAGCTCTCGCGGCTCCAGGTCTACACGTACCTGCGCTTGAGCATGAACGCGACCGATGTCGAGGCGAACGACCTCACGACGATCGGGCGCGACCGCGGCGGCGACATCGAGAACGACTTGATCTTCCTCGGACTCGAGTGGATCGCGCTCGACGACGACGCAGCCGACGCGCTGCTTGCGTCGGAGGAGCTCGCGCCGTATGCGCACAAGCTGCGGGTCGAGCGGGAGGAGAAGCCGTACGTGCTGAGCGAGCCGGAGGAGCAGGCGCTCAACGCGCGCCGTCCCGTCGTCTCGTCGTGGCAGTCGCTGCACGACCGTCAAGTGTCGACGCTCGAGGTTCCGTTCGACAGCGGCGACGGTGTCCGCCCGCACACCGTGAGCGAGCTCCTGTCCTGTCTCTACCGCAGCGACCGCGCGGTGCGGCTCGAGGCTGTCGAGACGCTGTTCGAAGGCCTGAAGCCGCGTGCCGACGTGCTCGCAGCGAGCTACGACGCACTCGTCGGCGATCGGCTCACGGTCGACCGGCTGCGCGGGTTCACGAATCCGATGCGGCCGACGAACATGGGCAACGAGCTCGACGACGAGACCGTCGAGGCCATGCTGACCGCCACCGAGGAGAGCTACGGCATCGGGCGCAAATGGTTCGACGCGAAGGCACGGCTGCTCGGGCTCGACCGCCTGGAGCTCGCCGACCAGTACGCGCCGATCGGCGAGGCGCGCGCGTTCTCGTGGCCCGAGGCGGTTGAGGTCGTCGACACGTCGTTCCGCCGCTTCGCGCCGAAGCTCGCCGAGATCTTCCGCGGCTGCCTCGACGCCGGGCACGTCGACGCCGGGACGCGCAACGGCAAGGCTCCGGGTGCGTACTGCACCGCCGTGTCGAAGCAGATCCTCCCTTACGTCTTGATGAACTACACCAACCGGCTGCGCGACGTCAGCACGCTCGCGCACGAGTTCGGCCACGCGACACACAACGTGCTCGCACTCGAGCGACAGACATGGCGCTCGCACCGTTGTGGCATTCCGATGGCCGAGGTGCCCTCGACGTTCGCGCAAGCACTCGCCGACGACTATCTGCTCGAGAACGAGGACGACGCAGGCACACGGGCGTCGCTCGCCGCCGACCGCCTCGAGAATGCGTTCGCGGCGATCTACCGCCAGACCGTGCTCGCGCGCTTCGAGCAGCGTGCGTACGGCGTGAGGGGAGAGGGCCTCGCGCTCGGCGTCGAGCGCCTGAACGAGCTCTGGGTCGAGGAGAACGCGCGCTACTACGGCGACGCGCTCACGATGCCGGAGGGCTACGCGTTCGGCTGGTCGTACATCCCGCACTTCATCCACGTTCGCTTCTACACCTACGCGTACTCGTTCGCGCAGCTCGTCGCGCTGCTGCTCTACCGCCGCTATCGCCAGGATCCCGATGCGTTCGCCCCGAAGTATCTCGAGCTCCTGGGTGCAGGCGGGACCGCCTCGCCGGCGGATCTTGTCGCGCCGTTCGGGCTCGACCTGCGCTCGACCGACACGTGGCGCGAAGCGTTCGCGGAGCTCGATGCGATGCGCGTCGAGGCCGAGACGCTCGCAGCCGGCCGGTAAGCCTCCACACTCTCGTCACACCCTGCGCAGTAGCGTCGGAGTCGTGCTCGACGTGCTCCTGCCGCAGCGCTGCCTCGTCTGCGGCGCGGCGGGACCGCAGCTGTGCGCGAACTGTCGCGCGGCGTTGCCTGTGCTCGGGCCGCCGCTCTGCGAACGCTGCGGCGCGCCGACGGCCTGGCCCGTGCGGCGTTGCAACGAGTGCGCGGGGCGGCG
>DATEXK010000502.1:0-2160 GCA_035257065.1 Gaiellaceae bacterium
CCGACGGTCTCGCACGCAATGCACGCCCTCGGCGTCGCAACGCACGCGCAGTCGCGGTCGGAGCTGAGGCGTGCACTCGGCGACGCGCTCGCCGCGGGCGTGAACGGTGCGGCGAGCGAGATCGGGGCGCTGTCGAGCCCGGCCTCGACGCTACTGAACGCGCGTTCCCGGCTTCCGGCCCGTCCGACCCGGCGGCGGGCGCGCCGGGCGATGGTCGTGCTCGCCGCCGCGGTTGCCGGGGCAGCGTTCGCGACGTCGAGCGGCCCCGCCTACGCCCTGTTTGCGGACCAGCTCGACCTGGCGCCGACATCGACAATCGGCACCGCTGCGCCGGAGGTCGGACTGATCGTCGAAGCGCCGGCCGCGATGCTGCCGTCGCTGGCGCGCACAATCGCGCGGACAGGAGGAAGCGCGACCTTTGCGTTCTCGGCGGCACCCTCGACGCTGACACAACGGATCCTGCAGCTACACGGCGACACGTTGATCCCGTCCCTGACCCGCTCGAGGTTCCTCGGCTGGGTCACGACCGCTGATCATCTGCAAGACGCGAAAGCGTCGGTACGCGCGATACGCATCGCCTACTGCCTCGCGCCGAGCACCGGCCTCAGCGCCGGACAGTACTTCCTCGCGCGCGCCGCCGGCGTAACCGTGATAGACGGGTCGGTGAACCTGAACGCCGCGTCAACGATGCCGGCAACGATCAAGCGCGGCGCGATCGCGGTGCTCCGCATCGGCGCAGACAGGCCCGGCACGCGCCTCCTCCTGCAGCTCCTGACGGAACTCCACCGCGAGAGACTGCGGGCACGCGCACTCCCCCTGACACTGCAAAACGAATGAGAGCCGGGCGCGCGAGATGCCCCACGGCCCTTGAGCCCTCACCGACCGCTCAGGAGACACGCTTGATCGAGCCGCGGAGCGTCCCCGCCGTTGCTCGGCCGATGCCGAGCGTTCGCGTCCCTGGAGGTGGAGTTGACCCGGTTTCGCTGCGAGTCTTGTCCTTATTAGTTAGAGCTAGATGCTGCGGCGCATCTCGAATCTGGCGTTCCGCCTGCTCAGTCCGCTCTCACGTGGCGGACGCGAAGCGGCGCGGCTACGTCGACATCCGCCGCTGAACGAATCGCGGAAGTTCGGGGCCGGGGATTGAGTGTCCCCTGACCATGCTCGCTCAAGGCGGCGTCGCTTTTGCCCTGCCAGTTTTGGGAACAGGGAACGGTGCTTCCCGCGATCCCGCGCATAGCGATTGCGCTGTGGTCATCGAGGGTGCACGCCACGAGGCGCGCCAGTCAGCTACTCGTTTAGTCCTGGCCGGGACGGAGACCGCGGATTGAGCAGCTTCTATTTCCGAACGGAGGACAGCATGGCGAGCAAGAAGAACTTCCTGGCGGACGAATGGGCGCAGTTGCAGCACGGGTTGGCGGGGACGGTGCTGCTTGTGTCGGTTAGCGACCCGGGCCTCTTCGGCACGTTCAAGGAAGCAGGCGCAGCCGCGAAGCATTACACGGAAGCGCGCCGCAACAACGCGAGCGAGCTGGTGCGTGAACTCTCCGCCGACCCAGGAATGGGCTTCGGGCTGGGCAAGAACCCGCAGCAGCTGGAGACGGAGACGATGTCGGCGCTCCGCGCGGCAGCCATGACGTTGCAGGAGAAAGCGCCCGACGAGGCCGACGCGTACAAGCAGTTCGTTCTCGAGGTCGCGAGGTCGGTCGCCGAAGCGGCCAAGGGCACGAGCACCGCGGAGAGCACAGAAATCGAGAAGATTCGAAGCGCGCTCGCCTAGGGGGCGGGGCGGGACGGACTACCGCCGCGTAGGCCCCGGCGCAACGGCGGCAGACGAGGCGGCTGTGCGCACCACATCAGCCGACTTGACTTGAGAGACTCGGGGCGACCGTGGAGGGGTTCGTCGATGTTCATTCGCACGTGGTCCCCTCGGGCGATGACGGGGCGCACTCGACCGAGGAGGCTGTGGAGCTGTGCGGGCTCGCGCTCGCGGGAGGGACCCGTGTTCTGTTCGCAACACCCCACGCGCACGCCGCATGGGATCACTACCCGCTGACGCTCGAGCGGGAGCGTCTCTTCGACGAGGCGTTTCCCGTTGTCTCGCGGGTCGTCTCGGAGTGGGGCTTGGATCTGCGGCGCGGCTTCGAGGTCTTCCCGACCGTG
>DATEXK010000503.1:0-2543 GCA_035257065.1 Gaiellaceae bacterium
GCGCGCATCTGCGCGAGCGCCCAGAAGAGATTGACCGCGGTCGGCCGCGACGAGGCGAGCTCTCGCTCGGCCTCGACCAGGTCGTCGCCGCGGAGCGCGGTGAGCGCCAGTGCGTAGGCCGCGGCGATGCCGATCGCGGGCGCGCCGCGGATTGCGAGCGTCCGGATCGCCTCGGCCACCTCCGCGGCGGTCGTGCAGACGAGGTCGACTTCCTCGTCGGGGAGCCTGCGCTGGTCGAGCAGCACGACGCGCGGCCCGTCCTCCTCGAGGCGGACGATCCAGTCGGGCTCGAGCTCCCTATTCATCGCTGTCATCGCCGATCGGGTACGTGTACATCGTGTCCCAGGCGAGCTCGCCCGTCTCGGCAACGCGCGCAGCCGCTTCGGGCATCCAGGGTGCGTACTCGCCTGTCGCGAGGCAATTCTCGAACTGGAGCGGCTCGGCGACCTCCATGACGTCGTACCCCATGTCGAGGAAATGCGCACGAATGTGTTCCTCGAGCTCCGGCACATCGGCGGCGGCGACGAGGACGTTCGTGTACGCGCCGCCCGCGTCACCGAGATCGGCATTGCCTGGCCTCGGGATGACGTCGACGCGGGTCTTCCAGACGGTGTCGCTCATGACCTCAAAATGCCACGTCCCGCGACTCGGTCGCGGGACGTGGCATCAACACAGCGGTCGGGTCGGCTCAGGTGCCTTCGTCCCACGAGGCGAGGTACTTCTCCTGCTCCGCCGTGAGGACGTCGATGTCGATCCCCATTGTCGCGAGCTTCAGCCGCGCGATCTCGTGGTCGATCACCGCCGGAACGGGATACACCTTCTTCTCGAGCTCGCCGGCATGCTGCACGGCGTACTCGAGTCCGAGGGCCTGGTTCGCGAAGGACATGTCCATCACGAGAGCCGGATGCCCTTCGGCGGCCGACAGGTTGACGAGGCGGCCGTCGGCGATGAGGTAGATGCGGCGACCGTCGTCCATCGTGAACTCCTCGACGTACTCGCGGGCCATCCGCGTCTCGCTCGCGAGCGCCCGCAGTGCGGGGATCTCGATCTCGACGTTGAAGTGACCGGTGTTCGAGAGGATCGCGCCGTCCTTCATCAGCGGGTAGTGCTGCGCCGCGATGACGTTCTTGTCGCCGGTCGCGGTGCAGAACATGTCGCCGATCTTGGCGGCTTCGTCCATCGTCAGCACCTCGAAGCCGTCCATGACCGCCTCGAGCGCCTTCATCGGGTCGACCTCGGTGATGATCACGTGCGCGCCGAGGCCGCGGGCCCGCGAGGCGACGCCGCGTCCGACCCAGCCGTAGCCGGCGACGACGAACTTCTTGCCTGCGAGCAGCACGTTCGTCGCACGGATGATCCCGTCGATCGTCGACTGGCCCGTGCCGTACCGGTTGTCGAACATGTGCTTCGTCATCGCCTCGTTCACGGCGATGATCGGGAAGCCGAGCTTGCCCTCGGCCTCGAGAGCCTTCAGGCGGATGACACCGGTGGTCGTCTCCTCGGTGCCGGCGATCACGTCGCCGAGCTGCTCGCGCCGCGCCGAGTGGAGGACGCTGATCACGTCGGCGCCGTCGTCCATCGTGAAGTGCGGCTTGTGGTCGACCGCGGCCTCGATGTGCGAGTAGTACGTGTCGTGGTCCTCGCCCTTGATGGCGAAGCACGAGATGTCGTACTCCTCCACGAGCGCGGCCGCGACGTCGTCCTGGGTCGAGAGCGGGTTCGACGCGCAGAGCACCACGTCGGCGCCGCCGGCCTTCAGTGTCCGCATCAGGTTCGCGGTCTCCGTCGTGACGTGCAGGCAGGCCGCGATGCGATAGCCCGCAAGAGGCTGCTCGCGCTCGAAGCGCTCGCGGATCGCGGCGAGCACCGGCATCTGCCGGTCGGCCCACTCGATCCTCCGCTTGCCTTCGCCCGCGAGGGCGAGATCCTTGACGTCGTAGCGTTTCGTTGTAGCCATCCGTTTCCTTTCCTAGGCGGCGAGAAGCCGCTCGTGCTTGCGCTGCTCCCATTCGACCCACGCGAGGTCGTCGGCGCCGGCGAACCAGCCGTCGACGGCCTTCCGAAGCTCGGGCTCACGCCGGAGCCGCGCCGCAAAGAGGAGATCCGAGATCTCGAGACCGAACCGCCCGCGCAGCTCGGCGAGCGACCGGAGCTGGTTCAGCTCGCGGAGCCCGTAGAGCCGGTACCCGGCGGAGGTGCGGTTCGGGACGACCAGACCGAGGCGCTCGAGATACCGGAGCATCCGAGGCGACCACGCCGTGCGCGCAGCCGCTTCCCCGACTTTCAGTCCGTCCATCGGGCTACCTTAACACACGAATGTCAAGGTTGGCCGAGAACGGCTGCTAGGGCGCGCTCGTCCCCGCCCTGCCGTAGGCGTCCTCGAGCCGCACGACGTCATCCAAATGCGGCGTCGAGACCTCGAGGATCGTCGTGTCCTCGAGCGCGGTGACGCGATGCACCGTCCCGGGCCGGTAGCGGAAGGAGGCGCCTTCGCCGATCACCTCGGTGTTCAGGAGCGCCTGCCCCACATCGCCCAGCTCGAG
>DATEXK010000504.1:0-7154 GCA_035257065.1 Gaiellaceae bacterium
GAGCCCGGCGCCGGACGGGAGCAGCCGCGCGGTTGCCCCGGCAGCTCCCACGGACGCGAGCATCCAGATGATGACCGCCGCGCCCTTGCCGTGCGTCGAGGCCACGTGCGAGCCGAGCGAGAGACCGAGCAGCAGCAACCCGCCGAGCGCCGCCGCCACGCCGACGCGCTCCGCCCGGGTCAGCCGGGGCCCTCCGACCGCGAGGACTGCGATGCCGGCCGCCGAGGCAGCCTGCACGAGCGAGAGCGGCGCGAGGGCGAGCGCGGCGACGTACAGCACCCAGCCACCGATGCCCGCGAAGAATCCGACCGCCCAGCGTCCGCTGCGGAAGAGCAGCGAAAGCGAGTGGAACGGGCGGCGGAGCGTGAGCGGCGGGAGCGCGGACGCCGAGGCGTGCTGGAGCGCGTAGCCGCCGTTGATCGCGGCGGAAGACAGGACGCCGAGCAGGAGGCCGAGCGCGGTGGTCACTGGAAGGGAAGATAGGCCTCGACGGCGAGCGCTGCGATCCCGACACGCGGCAGATCGCGGCGGCGCTCGTAGACGAGGAAGCGCGGCTCCCATGCGGGCGCGAATTTCCGGTTGAAGAGCAGCAGGTTGTCGAGCTGGAACCAGCCCTTCAACCGTCGCAGCGTGGCTGCCACGACGCGCTGCCACAGAGCAAGCTGCGCCTCCGGCGCGAGCAGTGCTGCGAACGGCGCGAAGTTGAGCGAGACACGGGCGAATCCGCGAGCCTGCGCCCACTCGATCGACGAGCAGATCAGCCACTCGGTGAACCCGTTCGGCACATCAGGCAGGCGGGGCATCGAGGAGAGCGAGAGCGCCGATCCGGCTTTCGACACGCCGAAGTGGAGAAATCCCTGCGCGCGACCGTCCGGATCGAACCCGACGACGAACACCATGTCGTCGTCGTCTGTGTGGAAGAGCGTGTCCATGGCCATCACCCAACCACGTTCGGGCGCAGCCCCGCGCCACACGCGGCCGATCTCCTCGAGCTGGACGCGAAGCTCCACGTCCAGGTCGCGCGAGTGGAGGACACGCACGACGAAGCCCGCGCGCTCGAGCCGGTGCACCGACTGCCGGACCTTTCTGATCGCCCGGCCGTCGAGGGAGAACGTCGCCGTATCGACCACCGCCTCGTCGCCGTGATAGAGCGCCCGGAGGCCGAGCGCCCGGTAGAGCCCCAGGCACTCTTCGCACACGCCGAGCACGGCGACCCGCCATCCACGCTCGTGGGCGAAGTCGAGAAAGTTGCGCACGAGCTCTTCGTGGGCCGCCTGCGGCCCGATCGGATCGCCCGCCACGATCGCTACGCCACTTGCGACGCGGTACGCGAGGAATGCAGAGCGGTCGGGCGAGAAGAAGTACGACTTGTCGGCGCGCAGCGCGAACGGCGCAAGCGTGTCGGCGCCCCACGTCGAGACGAGCGTCTGCGCGAGCTCGCTCTCCCCGTGCTCGCGACGCAGGCGATACCGCCACGGGGCGAGCCACTCGACGAGCACGAACGCCGCAGAGCCGAAGCCGAGCAGGAAGATCGAGATGGGCAGCCAGTTCGCAACCGGACCGCTGAGATGATTCTCGCCCCGGAAGCTGAGCCCGGTAAGCGCCCGCCCGATCACCTCGAACGCGAACGAGAACGTGAACGGCGTGTCCGCCATGACACGGTTGATCCAGAGCGTCGCGATCCCGTACACGGCGACGCCGGCCGCGAGCAGGCACGCATGCAGGAAGACGCGCGGTCGCACAGACGGATCGCCGCGCATCGTGAACGACCCGCGTCGTGCGAGCAGCGCGAGGACGGCGATGCCGGTGATCACGGCGCCGTCGTCAAAGCGACGCTCGATGTGCAGGACGAGCAACACGGTGAGCAGCGCCACGGCGACCTGCCAGGCGCGCCGGTTGCCGAGCGCGAGGCTGCGCGCTGCGACGACGAGCGCGACTGCGAGTGGAGCGACGAGCGCCTTCGTGATGCCGTGCACGTGAGCGGGGTCGACCGCCGTGACGAGCGACGCGCGGTGCTCGGGAAACGCCGCGTCGAGCAGCGCGAGGAGACCGACGAACCCGACGAGCGTCGCAAGCGCGGTGCGCGAGCGTCTGCCCACCGAGTTCCGTGGTCTCCCGAGGATCGCTCCTGCGACTCCCGCGAGAGCGGCCGGCAGTGCGAGTGCGGGCTCGGCCGCCGCTGCGTGGAACGCGGCATGGGCCGGGATCTGCCGGACGACGAGGATCGAGACGCCGTTCAGCGCGTAATGCCAGCCGACGACGCCGGCGGCGAGGAGTAGGCCCGCGCTGAGTCGCTCGAGGCCGGCCCAGCGGGCCAGGAGACCGAGCAACACCGAAGCGACCGCCCAGACGCCGAGGAACAGAAGCAGCGGCACTCCCGCGTGATGTGAGAGCTCGTCGAGAGCGAGCGCGTCGCGAATGACCGGTCCCGGCAGCGTGACGGCGGGACGCGCAAGATAGAGCCACCCTGTCGCAGCGACGAGGACTGTGAGCGACAGCACGAGCGCGGCGAGGGCACGGAGTGTCCTAACCATGGCCGAGCCTCGTCGCGGCCGCGATGTATGCCGCGCGGGCGGAGTTGCGCCAGATTGCCCAGGTGTGTCCGCCGTACACCTTGAAGTAGTGGTGGGGGATCCCCTGCCGCGCGAGCTCGTGTGCGAACGCGCTGTTCTGCAGGCGGAATCTGTCCGTTGACCCCGAGTAGAACCAGAAATACGTCCCGCGCTTGCGCAGCACGGGTGCTACTCGTGGGAGCAAGAGACGCGGATCGTTCGCGGCGAGCAGTTGGAGGCGCGTGCCGAACAGCGAACGAAGCGGATCGGGACGCTGGTAGCCGGACCAACTCTCGACCACGGAGAACTCCCGCGGATGGTGGAGCGCGATGTTGATCGCGCCGTAGCCCCCCTCCGAAAGCCCTGCGATGCCTCGGCCGGGGGCGTTCGGGATCGTTCGATAGCGAGCGTCGACCGCGTTCACGACGTCGCGGGAAACGAAGTCTGCCCAGTGCTCGCGCGGTGAGACGCCGTTGGCCCATTCCTTGTCGGTGAACGTCCCTGTCGAGCCGAACGGCATCACGAGAATCAGCGGCGCCGCACGGTGTGTGCTCGTGAGGGTGTCGTCGATGATCCCGAGCTGAACCGTGTCGATGAACGCGAGCGGCCTTCCCGGAAACCCGTGTAGGAGATAGAGGACGGGGTAGCGACGATGTGGATGTTGCGCGTACCCGGACGGAAGATAGACATACGCCTCCTGCTTCCGGCCCCCGAGCGCCGGGCTGCGGACGAGGAGGCGTTGAAGCGTCCCCGGCTGGGTGACGAAAGCCGGCTCGCGCGGCGGCGCGAAGCCGCGGAACCGGAGGAAGTTGTCGAGGTAGCCGCGCGCCCCCATGAGCCCGACGGCAAGGAACGCGGCCAGGGCGGCAGCGAATGTCGCCGATACCGGAGCAGATCGACGCAGCCGCGCAGCGGTCATTTCGACCAGCGTAGGCCGGGTACCCTGAAACGTGCCTTGCCGTCAACACGCACGCGTATCGGCGTCGCGGCCCTGGTCTGCGCAGCGGCCCTCTCCGGCCTCGCCGTCGCGCGCGCCGGTCCTTCGCCGCGCCAGCAGGACACCGACCTCCAGTCGCAGGCGATCGCCGGCCGGCTGCACTTCGTCGCCTACCTACCGAGCGGCTATGACCAGGGCACGACCCGGTATCCCGTCGTCTATCTCCTGCACGGACTGCCCGCCTCCGGGACGGGCTACCGCGGAGTCGGCTTCGTCGAGCAGGCGCTCGACGCCACCGGGAGCCCGGCGATCCTGATCGCGCCCCAGGGCTCGACCGACAGCAAGACCGATCCGGAGTACCTCGACCAGGGGCCGGGCAACCGGTGGGACACGGCGATCACGAGCGAGCTCGTGCACGTCGTCGACACGCGCTTTCGCACGATCCGCTCACGCAACGGGCGCGCGCTCGTCGGCGTGTCGGCCGGAGGTTATGGCGCAATGCATCTCGCACTTGCTCACCTCGACCTGTTCGCCGCGGTGGAATCGTGGAGCGGCTACTTCCACCCCACCGACCCGACCGGCACGAAGGCGCTCGACCTCGGCTCGGCCCATGCGAACGCGCAGGCCGACGTGCACCGGCAGCTACAGGCGAGCCGTACGCAGCTCAAGGCGCTGCCGACGTTCATCGCGTTCTACGTCGGGCGCGACGACACCCGCTTCCTCGCCGAGAACCAGCAGTTGAACCTGGAGCTGTCTCGCGCCGGGGTCCCGCACGTCTTCCGGATCTACGCCGGCGGCCACAATCAGGCTCTCTGGCAGCGCTACGCCGCGACGTGGCTCACGCTCGCGGTCGACCATCTCGCCCCGGCAGTCGGCTAGCGCCGGAGGTCGGCTAGCGTACGATCCGATCGTGGCCACGACAGCCAAAGAGACGACGCTCGACCCGCGCGACTTCTTCGCCATCGACGCGTTGCTCGACGAGGAAGAGCGTGCGATCCGCGACACGGTGCGCCAGTTCGTGCGCGAGCGCATCGTTCCCGACGTCGGCGAGTGGTTCGAGCAAGGGATTCTGCCCGGCGAGCTCGTGAAGGAGATCGGCGCGCTCGGCTTGTTCGGCATGCACCTCGAGGGCTACGGGCTGCCCGGCGCGAGCGCCGTTGCGTACGGACTCGCCTGCATGGAGCTCGAGGCCGGCGACTCGGGCGTTCGCAGCCTCGTCTCGGTGCAGGGATCGCTGGCGATGTTCGCGATCTGGCGCTGGGGCTCCGAAGAGCAGAAGGAGCGCTGGCTGCCGCCGATGCATACGGGCGATGCGATCGGCTGCTTCGGGCTGACCGAGCCTGACGCGGGCTCGGACCCCGCGTCGATGCGCACGCACGCGCGCCGCGACGGTTCCGACTGGATCCTCAACGGATCGAAGATGTGGATCACGAACGGCACGAACGCGGACGTCGCCGTCGTGTGGGCGCGCACCGACGAAGGGAAGATCAACGGCTTCCTCGTCGAGAAGGGCACGCCGGGGTTCGAGGCGCCGGAGATGAAGCACAAGCTCTCGCTCCGCGCGTCGATCACCTCGGAGCTCGTGCTCACAGACGTGCGCGTGCCGGAGGAGAGCCGCTTTCCGGAGATCGACACGCTGCGCGGGCCGCTCTCGTGTCTCAACGAAGCGCGGTACGGCATCGTGTGGGGCGCCGTCGGTGCAGGCCGCGCGTCCTTCGAGGCGGCACTCGACTATTCGAAGCAGCGCATGGTGTTCGGCAAGCCGATCGCCGGCTATCAGCTCACGCAGCAGAAGCTCGCCGAGATGGCGCTCGAGATCAACCGCGCCACACTGGTTGCGCTGCACATCGGGCGGAAGAAGGACGAGGGCACGCTGCGGCCGGAGCACGTGAGCATGGGCAAGATGGGCAACGTGCGCGGCGCACTCGAAGTCTGTCGCACTGCACGCACGATCCTCGGCGGCAACGGCATCACGCTCGAGTATCCGGTCATCCGCCACATGAACAACCTCGAGTCGGTGCTCACGTACGAGGGCACGCACGAGGTGCACACGCTCGTCGTCGGACAAGCGCTCACCGGGGAGTCCGCATTCCGATGAAGGCTTGCACGAAGGTTGAGTCTCAATCGAAAGACGCCGCGGCGACCAACGCTACGACGTGTCAACAACAGATCGCCGGGTGAGGGCTCGAACGTCTGGTGGGCGGTCCGAAGCGTCTGTGGGGATCCCTACGAGGCGGTTGATCTTCACGTTCGACGAGCCTTCCGAGGGTGGGCGGGAGCTTCTCGGCGGTAAGGGGATCGGTCTGGCGGAGATGACGCAGCTCGGTGTGCCGGTGCCGGCGGGGTTCACGATCACGACTGATGCGTGTCGTGCGTACATGCGCGAGGGGGGTCTGCCGGCCGGTCTGGATGGGGAGATCGGGGAGCACATTGCGCGGCTCGAGCAGCGGGCCGGGAAGCGCTTTGGCGATGACGCCGACCCGTTGCTCGTCTCGGTGCGCTCGGGTGCTGCTGTGTCGATGCCGGGGATGATGGACACGATCTTGAATCTTGGCCTGAATGACGTGGCGGTGGAGGGTTTGGCGCGCACGACCGGCAACGCGCGCTTCGCCCGCGACTCGTATCGGCGGTTGGTGCAGATGTACGGCGAGGTCGTCGACGGCGTCGATGGGCACCGCTTCGAGCAGGCGCTCGGCGATCTGAAGCGCGAGCGCGGTGTGCAGCAGGACGTCGACCTCACGGCGGACGATCTCGCGCAGCTTGTCGAGACGTTCAAGGAGATCTACCGGCAGGAGACGGCTGACGAGTTTCCGCAGGATGCGCGTGAGCAGTTGCGCCGTGCGGTGCTCGCGGTGTTTCAGTCGTGGCAGAACCCACGCGCGAATCTGTATCGGCGCACGTACGGGATCGCTGACGACATCGGCACTGCCGTGAATGTCGTGCAGATGGTGTTCGGCAACATGGGCGACCGTTCCGCGACGGGTGTCTGCTTCACGCGTGATCCGTCGACGGGCGTGCAGTCGCTGTACGGCGAGTACCTGGTGAACGCGCAGGGTGAGGATGTCGTCGCCGGCATTCGGACGCCGCAGCCGATCGAGGAGATGCGCGAGCGGCTCCCCGAGGCGTACGACCAGCTGATGGACACGATGACGCGGCTCGAGCAGCACTATCGCGACATGCAGGACATCGAGTTCACGATCGAAGACGGAACGCTCTACATCCTGCAGACGCGCTCCGCGAAGCGGACGGCGGCCGCGGCGTTGAAAGCAGCGGTCGACATGACGAGCGAAGGGCTGATCGGGCGCGAGGAGGCGATCGCACGCATCGATCCCGTCCAGCTCGACCAGCTTCTGCACCCGATGCTCGATCCGGCGGCGACGTACGAGGTCGCAGCGCACGGGCTGAACGCGTCGCCCGGCGCAGCGTGCGGTGCGATCGTGCTCGACGCCGACACGGCAGAGGAGCGTGGCCGGGCGGGCGACTCGGTGATCCTCGTCGGTTGGGAGACGAGCCCGGACGACATCCACGGCATGATCCTTTCGAAGGGCGTGCTCACCGCCCACGGCGGCATGACCTCGCACGCAGCGGTCGTGGCACGTGGAATGGGCAAGCCGTGCGTCGTGGGCTGCGAAGAGCTCACGATCGACGTCGACACGAGGACGGTG
>DATEXK010000505.1:0-6755 GCA_035257065.1 Gaiellaceae bacterium
TGATCCAGAACCCGCGCCGTCGCGGAGCCGAACTTGTTCGGCGAGAGCAGTGACGCGCCCGGCCGTGAGCACGAACCAGAAGGGGGCCCACGGGGGAAACTGGTTTCCCCCGTGAAGCCAGCGAAAGCGAGGCGTCAGGCCCACGGGGGAAACATGGTTGCCCCCGTGAAGCGAGCGAAGCGATGCGTCAGCCGCGCCAGCGGTTCGTGATCGGCGTGCGCCGGTCGCGCCCGAACGCCTTCGGCCGTAGGCGCACGCCCGGCGGAGCCTGGCGGCGCTTGTACTCGGCGCGGTCGATCATCGAGACGGCGCGGTGCACGACGTCGGGATCGATCCCGTCGGACGAGAGCTCGTCGATCGAGCGGTCCCCCTCGACGTAGCCTTCGAGCACGCGGTCGAGCTCCGAGTAGGGCGGCAGCGAGTCCTCGTCGCGCTGGTCCGCGCGCAGCTCGGCGCTCGGTGCGCGCTCGATCGTCGAGCGCGGAATCAGCTCGCGGCCGGCCCGTTCGTTGAGATGGCGCGCGAGCCGGAAGACGTCCGTCTTGAAGACGTCCTTCAGCAGCGCGAAGCCGCCGGCCATGTCGCCGTAGAGCGTCGCGTACCCGACCGACAGCTCCGACTTGTTGCCGGTTGCGACGAGCAGCCAGCCGAACTTGTTCGAGAGCGCCATCAGCAGCGTTCCCCGGATCCGCGCTTGGATGTTCTCTTCCGTGAGATCGGGCTCGCGTCCGGCGAAGTGCGCTGCGAGCGCGTCGACGTACGTCTCGACGAGCGGCTCGATCGGGATCTCCCGGAAATCGCAGCCGAGGCTTTCGGCGAGTCGCTGCGCGTCGCCGCGCGTTCCGTCGGACGAGTAGCGCGACGGCATCGACACGCAATGCACCCGGCCCGGCCCGAGCGCCTCCGCAGCGAGCGCGGCGACGAGCGCGGAGTCGATTCCACCCGAGACGCCGACGACGACCTCGCGGAACCCGTTCTTGCGCACGTAGTCGGAGAGGCCGAGCTCGAGTGCGATCCGCATCTGCTCGAGCTCGTCGGAGAACGGGTTCACGACGGGCTCGGCGTGATCCGACTGCTTGTGCGGCGCGCCGATGTGGATCGTCGTCACCGGGCCTACATCGCCGCGTTCCTCCGCGAGCGCGCGTCGGCGCCCGTCGGTGAGCCGGCGCGCACGTACGGCAGACGGGTCGACATCGACGATCATCAGCGCCTCTTCGAAGCCGGGAGCCCGCGCGAGCACCGTTCCGTCGTCGTCGATCACGAGCGAGTGCCCGTCGAAGATGAGCTCGTCCTGTCCGCCGACGGCGTTGCAGAACGCGACATAGGCGCTGTTGTCGCGCGCGCGTGTGCGGAACATCTCCTCGCGCTCGCGGTCCTTCATCAGGTGGAAGGGCGAGGCCGAGACGTTCACGATCAGCTCCGCCCCGGCAATCGCCAGGTCACTGGCCGGCGGGCCGGGCTGCCACATGTCCTCGCACACCGTGACGCCGACGAGCACCTCGCCGTGCTCGAACAGGAACAGGTCATGGCCGGGTGCGAAGTACCGCATCTCGTCGAACACGCCGTAGTTCGGCAGGAAGCGCTTCTTGACCATGGCCTTCACCTCGCCGCCGGCGCACACGGCGCACGCGTTGTAGAGATCGCTGTCGTAGTGGGGCGTCCCGACGAGGACGACGATCCCACGCGCCGAGAGCGCGATCTGCTCGAGCGATCCTTCGGCCGCCCGGAGGAAGCCGGGCCGCAACAGCAGGTCCTCCGGCGGATAGCCGGTCACCGCGAGCTCGGGGAAGACGACGAGATCCGCGCTCGCCCGCTTGGCCTCCTCGATGCGCTCGATGATCAGCGCGCGGTTCCCGTCGAGGTCGCCGACGATCGGATTGATCTGGGCCAGGGCGAGGCGCATCCAGTTTCAGACTACCAGTCGTAAACCTCCGAAGGCTATCCGTCAGCCGGCGACACGGCCGATCTCCTCCAGCGACTCCGGATTCTCGAGCGACGACAGGTCGCCCGGATCCTTCCCGAGCGCCCGCGCCCGAACGGCGCGGCGGACGATCTTCGCCGAGCGCGTCTTCGGCAGCGCAGCGACCCAGAGGATGCGCGCCGGCTTGAACGCCTTGCCGAGCGCCTTCGTCACCGCGCCGGCGACGCGCGCGTCGTCGGGCTGCTCGCCCGGTAGCGCGACGCAGAAGATCCAGGCGACCTCGCCCTTCACCTCGTGCGGGATGCCCACCGCGGCTGCCTCGGCGACGATCCCGCTGGCGATCGCGGCCGACTCCAGTTCGGCCGGTCCCACACGCTTGCCGGCGATGTTCAGCGTGTCGTCGCTGCGCCCGTGCAGGTACCAGTAGCCGTCCGAGTCGATCGAGGCCCAGTCGCCGTGCGTCCATACGCCGGGGAAGCGGCGCCAGTACGTGTCGAGGTAGCGCTCGTCGTCTCCCCAGATGCCACGCGTCATCCCGGGCCACGGCTTGCGGCAGACGAGCTCGCCGACCTCGCCGCGCACGGCGCTTCCCTCCGCGTCGACGACGTCCATGTCGAGGCCGAGCGCGGGGAAGCCGAGCGCCACGGGCTTGATCGGCTCGGTGATCACGGTCGTCAGGAAGCACGCGCCCACCTCGGTGCCGCCCGAGATGTTGACGATCGGCGTTCGCCCTCCGCCCACGTGCTCGAAGAGCCAGCGGTACGGATCCGGGTTCCACGGCTCGCCCGTCGTGCACAGCGAGCGCAGCGACGACAGGTCGGCCGTCGGCTCGCCCTTCGGAATGAGCGCGCGTACGAGCGTGGGCGAGAGGCCGAGCATCGTCACGCGCTCGGTCTCGACGAGGTTCCACAGCCGGTCGTCGGGCCAGTCGGGCGCGCCTTCGGCGAACACGACCGTCGCGCCGGCCGCGCCGCCGCCCACCACCGTCCAGGGGCCCATGATCCAGCCCATGTCGGTGGAGAAGTGGAGGCGGTCACCGGCCTTCACGTCGCTCTGGTAGGCGACCTCCCGCGCGATCGAGACGAGGAAGCCGCCCTGCACATGCAGCGCTCCCTTCGGCTTGCCCGTCGTTCCCGAGGTGTAGGCGAGCAGATAGGGCGCCTCCGAGTCGACCTCGGCCGGCGGCAGCGTCGCGGGCTGCTTCGTCACGACCTCCGGCCACGAGCCGGTCTCTCGGTTCCACGCGACGACGTGCTCCACCGCGAAGCGCCCGGTCTCGTCGAGCGTCTCGCGCATCTCGATTCGCTTGCCGCGACGAAGCGACCAGTCCGCGCAGAGCACGACCTTCGCCTGCGAGTCCTCGAGCCGCGACGCGATCGCCGGCGCAGCGAAGCCGGAGAAGATCGGAACCTGCACGGCGCCGATGTGTGCACAGGCGTGCGACGCCACGGCGACCGCGGGGCACATCGGCATGAAGATCGCGACGCGGTCTCCCTCCCGCACGCCGAGCTCGACGAGCGCCTCGGCGAGCTGCGTCACCTGCCTGGACGCCTCGGCCCAGGTCAGCGACTCGCGCCGGCCGTCCTCGCTCCACCCCACGAGCGCCTCGCCGTCCGGCCGCTCGGCCGCCCAGCGGTGCACGCACGCACGCGCGACGTTCAGGCGGCCGCCCACGAACCACCTCGCCCACTCGGGGCCGCGCGACGTGTCGACGACCGCGTCCCAGGGCCGCGAGAACTCGAGCCCGAGGTCCTCGACGACGGCCGGCCAGAAACGCTCGGGCTCGTCGACCGAGATCCGGTGCAGCTCGTGGTAGTCGGCGGCGCCGAGCGCGCGTCCGAGGCGCGTCACGTTCGCCTGCTCGACGAGCTCGGCGCTCGGGCTCCAGATGAAGGCGTCGGCCACGGGAGAAGCGTAGTGGGGCCTCGACGGAGGGATGCTAGTGCTTGCTACGGTAGTGAGTGCTAACAGTCAAAGGAGACCGATGAGAGCCCGAATCTTTGCCGAGGAAAACAAGAAGTGGTGGACGCTGCTGGCCGTCGCGTTCGGACTCTTCATGATCATGCTCGACAACACCGTCGTGAACGTCGCGCTGCCGTCGATCGCGAAGGATCTGAAGATCTCGATCTCCGAGCTCGAGTGGATCGTCACCGGGTACGCGCTCGTCTTCGCGGCGCTCCTGATCACCGGCGGGAAGCTCGCCGACATGTTCGGCCGGCGCAAGATGTTCATGATCGGCCTCGCGATCTTCTCGCTCTCGTCGCTCGCCTGCGGGCTCGCGCCGAACGCCGGCTTCCTGATCGGCGCGCGCGCCGTCCAGGGCATCGGCGCCGCGCTGATGAGCCCCGCGACGCTTTCGATCATCACCGCAACGTTCCCACCGAAGCAGCGTGGCCAGGCGATCGGCATCTGGGCCGGCGTCTCGGCGCTCGCGCTCGCGATCGGCCCGCTCGTCGGCGGCCTGATCGTCGACAACATCGGCTGGAACTGGATCTTCTTCGTCAACGTGCCGATCGGCGTGGTCGGCATCGTCGTCTCCCAACTCGTGATCGCAGAGTCGCGCGACATGTCGCACGAGCAGAGCATCGACCTTCCCGGCCTCATCACCTCGGGGCTTGCGCTGTTCGCGCTCAGCTACGCGCTGATCGAGGGGAACAAAGACGGCTGGGCGTCGGCGGAGATCCTCGGTCTCTTCGCTGCAGCGGCGGTGTTGCTCGCCGCGTTCGTCGCGCTCGAATCGCGTCAGCGGCTGCCGATGCTCGATCTCTCCCTCTTCCGGATCGGCTCGTTCGTGGGCGCGAACGTCGTCGCCCTGCTCGTCTCGCTCGCGATGTTCGGCGTCTTCTTCTTCGTCTCGCTCTACGTCCAGAACATCCTGGGCTATTCGCCGACGAAGGCGGGTGCGATCTTCCTGCCGATGACGATCCTGATCATCCTGATCGCGCCGATCGCCGGGAGGTTGTCCGACCGGATCGGCGGGCGCTGGCTGATGGGCGGCGGCATGACACTGCTCGGCAGCTCGCTGCTCCTCTACCAGCGGATGGGCCTGCACTCGACCTTCTGGACGCTGCTGCCCGCGCTGATCGTCGGCGGGATCGGGATGGCGACGGTGATGTCGCCGATGACCTCCGTCGCGATGGCCTCGGTTCCGGTCGACAAGGCCGGCGTCGGGTCGGGCGTGCTGAACAGCTTCCGCCAGATGGGCGGTGCGCTCGGCATCGCGCTGATGGGCGCGATCGTCTCGTCCTACCTGTCGGCGCCTGCGCGGTCGGCGCTCGGGAAGCAGCAGTACGTCGACGGCCTGCACGCCGCGCTGCTCGTCAGCGCCTGCATCGCGTTCGCCGGGGCGGCCGTCGCCGTTGCGCTCGTGCGGGTCCACCGGAGCACCGAGACGGTGCACGTCGAGGCGATCGCCGCATGACCGCGGGCGCACGCTTGCCGGCGGCCGAGCGCCGCCTGGAGCTCGTGGAGACCGCGGTTCGCGTCTTCTCCGAGGGCAGCTACCGCGGTACGACGACCGCCGAGATCGCACGCGCGGCGGGGGTATCCGAGCCGACCCTCTACCGGCACTTCGCGTCGAAGCGCGACCTCTACTTCGCCGCGCTCGACCATGTGTGGGCGGACGTGCAGGCCGCCTGGGAGACGGCGGTCGCCGACGCTCCCGACGTGCTCGCCGCGCTCGAGGCGATGGGACGGCGCCACTTCGCTGTCCGCGACTGCAAGCACCAGCTCTCTGAGCTCTGGGTGCAGGCGCTGAGCGAGGCGACGGAGGATCCCGAGCTCCGCAAGTACCTGCGGCGCCATCTGCGCGAGGTGCACGACTTCTTCGCAGGCCTGCTCCGCCGCGGCCAGGAGGAAGGCGTTCTGCGCGCCGACCGTGACGTCGACGCCGAGGCGTGGAACTTCCTCGCCGGCAGCATCCTCGGCTTGGTCGGCCGGCGCGTCGGGTTGCTCGACGACGCCGAGCTCGGGGGGATCCGCGCGTCGCGCCTCGCCTGGCTTTCGGCTTAGCGCCCTTCCACGTGCCCTTCGTCGCGGAGCCGAGCTTGCTCGGCGAGAGCAGTGAGACGTCCCGCCGCGAGCACAGGAACTGGAAGGGGGCCCACGGGGGAAACTGGTTTCCCCCGTGAAGCGAGCGAAGCGAAGCGATATGAGAAGGGCCCCGGCTGCGGCTCCGGGGCCCTTCTCGAGAGGCGCGCCCATCCTTTGCGGCTTCCGGAGACCCGACTCTGCGGCTCAGCCGCGCCTCCGTCTGCCGCCGGATGCTCCGGCGCGCCCCCTGCAATCCCGTAGCCTGGCGTCCGGCCTGGGTGCAAGGTGACCTCACTATAGGAGCGACGTCCGGCCGAGTCAAGTAGCTCAGTCAAGTGATTCGTCGATTGCCTTGTTGACTGGGATTCCGCTTGAACATGCCCTTTTTGGGGGATGGCCGGCCGGGACGCCTTGCACTTTGGTGAAGTGTGAGCTTCACTACGTTCACGCCGCCATGACACGAGACACCGCCCTCCGCTCCAGCACCGCCGCCGCCCCGACCGGGCTCCGGCTTGGCGAGCGCCTGCGCCAGTTGCGCGTGGCGGCCGGCCTGACGCAGAGCGAGCTCGCGGGCGATCGGTTCTCGAAGGAGTACGTCTCCCAGATCGAGCGCGGCAAGACCCGTCCGACGCGGGAGACGGTCGACTGGCTCGCCGTCCGCCTGGGCGTCGATCCGGGATTCCTCGCGAACGGCGTCGCCACCGACGAACGCGGTCGCCTCGAGGGCGCGCTGGCGCGCGCGGAAGCGCTGATCGAGGCCCGCAGCGACGAGGAGGCCGCGGCCCAGTACGACCTGCTCGTC
>DATEXK010000506.1:0-2400 GCA_035257065.1 Gaiellaceae bacterium
CGGGGTGGAGGTGACGATCTGCGCCCGCGACTTCGAGATTCACGTGGACTTCGTCGTCGAGCCTGGTGCCGAACGTCGTGCCGACGAGCTGGAGGCGGCGTTCCTCCCGTCGATCGAGCGCTGGCTCTTCTCCCGCGACGAGGAGCCGATCGAGGCGCACGTGCTCGCGCTCTGCCGCGAGCGGGGCTGGACGATGGGCACCGCCGAGTCGTGCACGGGTGGCCTCGTCGCGGCGCGGCTGACGGGCATCCCCGGCTCGAGCGACGTGTTCCGGGGCGGCGTCGTCGCCTACGCGAACGAGATCAAGCAGGCGGAGCTCGATGTTCCGGCGGATCTGCTCGCCGAGCACGGCGCCGTCTCGCCCGAGGTGGCGGAGGCGATGGCGAAGGGAGCCCGCGCGCGGCTCGGCGTCGACGTTGCCGTCTCGGTGACGGGCATCGCCGGTCCCGACGGGGGCACGGAGGAGAAGCCGGTCGGGCTCGTCTACCTGCATGCAGAGGGCCCCGGCGGGGGCGTGGGGCGCGAGTTCAGCTTCCCGGGCGACCGGCCCTCGATCCGGGCCCGCTCGGTCGTCGGCGCCCTCCATCTCGTCCGTCGCTTCCTTGTGGAGTCGTGAAGGACCCGTATCGGCTTGCCGTCTAGCGTGGCTGGCGATGAACGGTTGCGCCTCTTCCTCGGTTTGCGCCCGCCCGACGCCGCGCTCGACACGCTCGCCGCCTGGCAGCAGGAGCACCTCTCCGGGGTACGCGCCGCCGGAGTGCGCATCGTCCCGCGCGAGCAGCTGCACGTCACGCTGGCCTTCCTCGGTCATCGGCCTGCCGCGGAGCTGCCGGGGATCCTCGCTGCGCTCCGGGACGCCGCCGCCTGCGTGGCGGAGCCGCCGAGGCTCACACCGGTGCGCTACCGCGAGACGCGGAGCGTCGGGATGCTCGTGCTGGAGGACGAGGGCGGTCGGGCAACGGCGCTCGCCGGCGACCTGCAGGAGCGGCTGGAGGCGCTCGGCGTCTACCGGCGCGAGGCCCGCAAATGGCTTCCGCACCTCACTGTCGCCCGTTTTCGGGAGCCGAAAGGGCTGCGGCCGCCCTTGCCGAATAGGGGAACATATGTTCTCATTCCGTCCGACGCCTCTGCTTATCTGTCACGACTGCGGCCGAGCGGGGCGCAGTACGAAATCCTCGACTCGGTAGCAGTCGGCACTTCATGGGAGGTCAATAACAGTGGATAAGAATCAGGCACTCGACGTCGCGCTCGGCCAGATCGAGCGGCAGTTCGGCAAGGGCTCGGTCATGAAGATGAACGACCGGGCAGCCGTCTCGGTGGGCGCGGTCTCGACCGGCTCGCTGAGTCTCGACATCGCGCTCGGCGTGGGCGGACTGCCGCGGGGCAGGGTCGTCGAGGTGTTCGGCCCGGAGTCCTCCGGGAAGACGACGCTCGTCTATCACGTGATCGCCGAGGCGCAGCGCCGCGGCGGCATCTGCGCTTTCATCGACGCGGAGCACGCGATGGACCCGGCGTACGCGAAGCGGATCGGCGTCGACATCGACAACCTCCTCGTCTCGCAGCCCGACACGGGCGAGCAGGCGCTCGAGATCACCGAGCTGCTCATCCGCTCCGGTGCGCTCGACGTCGTTGCGATCGACTCGGTCGCAGCGCTCACGCCGAAGGCAGAGATCGAGGGCGAGATGGGCGACTCCCACGTCGGCCTCCAGGCGCGCCTGATGAGCCAGGCTCTGCGCAAGCTCGCCGGCACGCTCAACCGCACGGACACGATCTGCCTCTTCACGAACCAGCTGCGAGAGAAGATCGGCGTCATGTTCGGCAATCCGGAGACGACGCCCGGCGGCCGCGCGCTGCGGTTCTACGCGTCGGTGCGGCTCGACATCCGCCGCATCGAGACGCTGAAGGAAGGCACGGAGGCGTTCGGCAACCGCGTCCGCGTCAAGGTGGTCAAGAACAAGGTCGCGCCGCCGTTCAAGCAGGCCGAGTTCGACATCATCTACGGCACGGGCTTCTCCTGGGAGGGCACCGTGCTCGACACGGGCATCGAGCGGAAGGTCGTTTCGAAGGCGGGCTCGTACTTCAGCTTCGGCGACGAGCGGCTCGGCCAAGGGCGCCAGAACGCGACCGCGTTCCTGCGCGAGCATCCCGACGTGATGCAGCAGATCCTCCAGGGGATCCAGCGGGACCTCGGGCCCGACGTCGTCGTCTCGGCCCGCCTGCTTCCCGTCGTCGAGGAAGCGCCCGAAAACGGCGGGTCCGCTAACGGCAACGGCGGCAGCAAGGCGTCGAAGGCCGCTGCGGTCGCCGCGGTCGCCGCCGCAGTGGGAGCGGGCGCCGGCGGCGAGGACGGCGAAGAGGCCGAAGCCGAGTAGGTGTCACCTGTCGTCACGGCGTTACGCG
>DATEXK010000507.1:0-13818 GCA_035257065.1 Gaiellaceae bacterium
CACGGGAGCCGCCGCAGCCTACGACGAAACTCGCCACGACGGCGAGCAGAAACAGTGCGGGCCGGAACCTCATCCCGCAAGCATCGGAGCCAGGCCATGAACGGCTCCTGACGCCCCGCGTCGGATGACCGCTCGGCGGGACATCATGAGCGCGTGAGACGCGCCGCCGCGATCGGGATCGGATTGGTCGGATCTGCACTTGCGGCCTACGGGTCATACGGTCTCATATCCGGTCTCGCCGGATCGAATGGCAGCACGGATGCAAGCTCGGGCTTCGCAGCGCTCGTCGGTGGCATCGTCCTATTCTGCGGCCTGGCGCTGTTGGCGGCGTCGATCATCGCGGCACGACGCTGAGCCGCCGGGCAGTCAAGCCCGTTCAGCGTTGCCTCTTGGCGCTCGACGTGGCACATTCGGGGTGTGCTCCGCATCGCCCTCCTCGCCGCGGTCCTCGCCCTCACCCTGACACCCTCCGCGGGCGCGTGGACGCCCCTCGCGTCAGGCGTCCAGAACACGGTCGTGGCGTCGCTGATCGTCACCCAGGCGGGAACCGAGCTCGCAGCCTTCGACTCGCCTACGGCCGGCACGATCTCCGTCTCGCGCAGCCGGGGCGCACCGGCAGTGGTCGTCTCCGGCGACCCGGTCGCCGGCCGAGCGCAGCTTGTGCAGCAGCCGAGCGGCGCGATCCAGCTCTACTTCCCGAACGCCCAGGGCGTCGGCCGGTTGACCTCGACCGACGACGGCGTCTCGTGGACGGGCCCGATCCAGACGCAGTCCCACACCACCGGCCCAGTCGAGAGCGCGAGCGTGCTGGCCGACGGCACGCCGCTCTTCACTCAGGACGGGACCGGCTTCGTGAACGTCTTTCGCGGTCTCAACGGCGAGACGGTGAAGAACGTCTACACGCGCTGCTGCGGCTACAACGAGTCCCTTGCCGTGGACACGACAGGTCTCGTGCAGGTGGCGTTCTACTCCAACGCGGATCCTGACGGCGCGACGGCATATGAGCCGCTCGGGCCGGATCTGAGCCCGACGGCGACAACCCCGCTGAAGCCCGTCGACCGGCACGAGGCTCCGCTTGTCGCCGACCTCTCGGGCAACACCTTCCTCGCCTGGGCGCCGGGGTATCCCACAGCCACGACGGTCTCCGTCGTGCCGTTCCGCAGCGGATCTCCCGCGGGTGACGGCGTCACGTTCCGCGGCCCCTTCGACGGCGGCGAGCCGCATATGGCGCTGAGCGTCGACGCCAACGACCGGCTCTGGGCGGTCTGGACGCAGACCGGAGCCCTCCATGCGGCGCGCTCCCGCAGCCACGGGATGCATTTCGGCGCCACGGTCTCCGTCGCGCTTCCCGGCACCGTCTACGAGATCTCCGCCCTCGGGCTCGCAGGGAATCCGGGCACGGTCGACGTCGTCCTCAACACGGGCGCGAGCCTCGTCGAGCAGGCGATCCAGCCCGGGCTCTCGGTCCGCGTCTTCAAGAAGACAAAGAAGGTCGGCAAGAAGAAGGTCGTCACCTGGTGGGCCCAGGCACTCGACGACGGCTTCGGCGTTCCAGGCGCGAAGTTCTCCGCTCCGGGCGCTCACGCGACCGGCGATGCCTCGGGAACGGCGAAGCTGACAACCGCCGTCTTCAAGCGAGGCTCAGCGAAGGCTGCGGCGCCCGGGTACGTGGGCGCCACTTTCAGAGTCCCCTAGCTGGCTACGATGGCCACATGGCCGTGACTGTCACGAAGAAGCTCGATGCGCACGTGGTGCGCGCGGACTTCCCGATCTTCGAGCAGGAGATCCACGGCAAGCCACTCGCGTTCCTCGATTCGGCCGCAAGCGCGCAGAAGCCGCACCAGATGATGGAGGCGATGACGGCCTTCTACTCCACGTCGTACGCGAACGTGCATCGCGGTGTCTATGTGCTCGCCGAGCGGGCTACAGCCGCGCTCGAGGGTGCTCGCGAGAAGGTGCGGGCCGTGCTGAACGCACCCGACGTGCGCGAGATCATCTTCGTGCGCAACGCGACCGAGGCGATCAACCTCGTCGCCTACTCGTGGGGGATGAACAACCTCGGCCCCGGCGACCTCGTCGTCGTCACCGAGCTGGAGCATCACTCGAACTTCGTCCCCTGGCAGTACATCGCCGGCAAGACCGGCGCGCAGCTCGCGATGATCCCGCTCGACGAGCAGGGCGAGCTCGACCTGTCGTCGCTCGATGCGATCGCGGCGAAGGGGAACGTGAAGGTCGTCGCCATCGGTCACGTCTCGAACTCGCTCGGCACGATCAACCCCGTCGAGAAGATCGCCGCGTGGGCCCATGCGCAGGGCAGCATCCTCATGCTCGACGCCGCGCAGTCCGCCCCGCATCTCGCGGTCGACGTGCAGGCCCTCGGCGCCGACTTCGTCGCGATCTCGGGACACAAGATGTGCGGCCCCAGCGGCGTCGGCGCGCTGTGGGGACGCGCGGAGCTGCTCCTCGCGATGGAGCCGTTCCTCATGGGCGGCCACATGATCAGCTCGGTGCGATTCGACAAGACGACCTGGGGCGAGCTGCCGCACAAGTTCGAGGCAGGCACGGCGCCGATGGCCGAGGCGGTCGGCTTCGGGGCGGCGATCGACTACCTGACGACCGTCGGCTTCGACGCGATCACCGCGCACGAGCACGAGCTCACGGAGTACGCGCTCGGCCGGATGAGCGAGATCCCGGGGATCACGCTGTACGGCCCTCCCGCCGAACGTCGCTCCGGAATCGTGTCGTTCAACATCGACGGCGTTCATCCACACGACGTCGCGCAGATCCTCGACATGAACGGCGTCGCGATCCGCGCCGGCCATCACTGCTGCCAGCCCTTGATGCAGAAGCTCGGCGTCGCGGCGACGAACCGCGCGAGCTTCTACCTCTACACGGTGCAGGAAGAGATCGATCAGCTCGTCGACGGGCTCGCCGCCGTCCGCAAGGTATTTGCATGAACGAGTTCGACCAGATGTATCGCGAGGTGATCCTCGACCATTACAAGAACCCGCGCGGGCACGGGGTCATCGATCCCGCCGATGCACACGCGGACGGTCAGAACCCGCTCTGCGGGGACGAGGTCTCGATCTACGTCGCCTTCGCCGAGGACGGCGAGACGATCGAAGAGGTCAAGTTCTCCGGTCGCGGCTGCGCGATCTCACAGGCGTCGACGTCGATGCTGATGGAGATGGTCGCCGGCAGGACGGCGACCGAGGTCGCGACGCTCGACAAGCAAGAGCTCCTCGACGAGATCGCCATCCAGCTCTCACCGGTGCGCCTCAAGTGCGCCTTGCTCGGGCTGACGACGTTGAAGGTCGCGCTGCACAAGGCGAAGGGAACGCCGCTTCCCGACGGGCTCGCGGGGTTCGACGAGCTCGAGCTCACCTAAGTGGCGCTGCTCGACGTCGCGCCGGCGGACGAGTTTCCGCCGGGCTCGGTGAAGCTCGTCGTCGCAGGGCCGGGCCGCTACGTCGGCGTCTACAACTGCGCCGGCTCCCTCTACGCGATCGAGGATCGCTGCTCGCACGACGACGGCCCGTTGTGCGAGGGCGACTGGGACCAGGAAACCTGCCGTGTCACATGCCCGCGTCACGGCGCGACGTTCGACCTCGCGACCGGCGCGGCGCTGACCCTTCCCGCATATCAGCCGGTCGAGGTGTATCCGGTGCAGATCGTGGACGGCGTCATCCGTGTCGACGTCGGCTGACGACCTCGTTCGCTGCTGGGGCGCGAGCGATCCGCTCTACGTCGCCTACCACGACGAGGAATGGGGCCGGCCGGTCACGACCGAGCAGGGAATCTACGAGCGGCTCTGCCTCGAGGGCTTCCAGTCGGGGCTCTCGTGGCTGACGATCCTGCGCAAGCGCGAGAACTTCCGCAGCGCGTTCGCCGGCTTCGAGCCGGACGCGGTCGCACGCTTCGGCGAACGAGATGTCACGCGCCTGCTCGGCGACGCGGGCATCGTGCGGCACCGCGGCAAGATCGAGGCCGCGATCGCAAATGCCCGCGGCGTGCTCGAGCTGCGGGCGGCCGGCACGCCGTTGCACGAGCTCGTCTGGTCACACGCGCCCGAGCGCTACGAGGCTCCGCGCAGCACGGCCGACTGGCACGCGCAGTCGGACGAGTCGAAGACGCTGTCGAAGCGACTGAAGGCCGCAGGCTTCCGCTTCGTCGGCCCGACGACACTCTGGGCGGGGATGCAGGCGTGCGGCATCGTCAACGACCACCTGACGACGTGCTACGTGCGCGCCGACGTGCAGCGCGAGCTCGACGCCGCTACCCGACCGGCCTGAGCGACGCTGCGAGGTCGAGCAGCGTCTCGACGTCGAGCTCCTGCGACTGGAGCTGGATCGCCGTCCCCTCGCGCTCGAGCGTCACCGCCGAGCCGTTCCCCTGCTGCTTGTCGCCACGGATGACCGTGTAGTCCACTCCGTCGCGCTGCAGCTCCTCGAACGGCGGCCCGTCCGGATAGATGCCGGCCCAGCCGAAGCCTCCCTCGCCGGCCTTCTGCTGGCTGACGATGAACGTCTCGCGGCCGTTTGCGCGGTGGTGGAAGAGCGCGACGTTCGCCTGCATGGGCGGTCGCTCCCGCGCCGGCGTGAAGTGGACATGCGTGCGCCACTGCCCCTCCGGCAGCTCCGGGATCTCGAAAACGCGGAACCCGGCGAGCTCCGCCGCCTCCTCGAGCGTGTACTCGCGGTGTCCGAAAGCCTCCGGTGAACGGACCTCCTCGCCGGCCGGCGGCACGAACACGAACGTCCCTTCGGGGAAGACCTCGTCGAAGACGAGCTCCTCGAACTCGGTCACCGACAGCTCTCCGCCGTCGAGATACCCCGCGAGGCGGCGCACGACACCGCGCTCTCGATCGACGACGAGCTCGAGCTCGTCGGCCCCGGAGAGCACGCGGAGCTGCGTGTGGCGGTGAAACTCGTCGAGATCGTCGCGCGGCCGCGCGTGCACGAGCAGCCGGTCGGCCTCGACGTCCACGCGCTCGATCTCCAGCACGCCCGCGAGCGCGCTCGGATCGAGCAACGGACGGAACGCCTCGCCGCCGCCGGCGCCCATGCGCGACGCCTCGTCCTCGCTCAGGCCGGCGTTCGAGGTCGCGCCCCAGTCGACCGAGTACGTCCACCAGAGCTCGCCGTCGAGCACCGTCGTGCGCGAGGCTTGTTGCGCCGACTCCGTCTCCTCGCGCAGCCGGCCGGGAGGCTCGTACCAGAAGCGAATCAGCTCCTCGTGGAGATCCGGCGGCTCCTCGGTCGAGCCTCCCGACGTCGCGAACGTCATCAGCGTCGCACCGCTGCCACCGCGACGGCGACTGAGGCGCGCGTTGTCGCGCTTCATCGCCTCCTGCATCAACCGCGAGCTGTAGCGATGGACGAGCACGCCGCGCGCGGTGCGGAAGCTGCCCCGAGCGCCGTGCAACAGCTCCAGCAGCTCGCCGAGCTCGCTCACGCCTCGAGCAGCCTCTTCAGCCGCTCGAAGTCCTTCTTGAACTGTTTCTCGGCGCGACGCGCCATGATCCCGGCGGCGAAGCCGGGCAGGAGACCCGCGTCCCCGACGGCCGCGACGGTGAGCAGCGTTCCGCCTTCGTGCGGCTCGAGCTCGTGCCGCACGATGAAGGGCACCGGGCTGTCCAGCGCACGCAGCGAGAACACGCGCGGCGCGTCGTACTCCGTGATCTCGAGCGTCATGTTCAGCTCCCGCCCGAGCATGTGGCGCGACTCGCGGATGCGCGCACCGATCCTCGGCGCCCCGGCGTCCTCGATCTGGGCGGTGTGGACGCCCGACTGCCACGCCGGCAGGTTCGAGACGTTGGTGAGGTAGGCGAAGACGTCTTCCGGCGTCCGCGCGACCTCGATGGTCAGCTCCGCCCGCACCTGCGGCAGCATATGCTTCTGCCGCTTTGCTGGACGACCGCGTACGAGCCGTGCTTGCCCGACTCGAGGCCGAGGACGCGGAGGAGCGCGCACAGGGGTTGCCGTCGGCGGTGCGGGCCCGTTCGGTCACGCCGACGACGGGCCGATTCCTCTTCTCGCTCGTCGCCCCGCAGGCCGACTGCGAGGTGCTCGAGGTCGGTGGCTCGCGCGGCTATTCGACGATCTGGCTCGCGGCCGGCGTCCGCTACTTCGGCGGCCACGTGCTCTCGCTCGAGCACGATCCGCTGAAGATCGAGGCGTGGCGACAGAACATCGCCGAGGCCGGCCTCGAGGAGTGGGCCGACCTGCTCGAGGGCGACGCGCGCACGACGCTCCCCGGAATCGACGACGTGTTCGACCTGGTGTTCCTCGACGCCGAGAAGGACGACTACGAGCAGCTGTTCCAGCTGGCGCGCGCCAAGGTCGAGCCGGCAGCGGTGTTCGTCGCCGACAACGTCCTGTCCCACGAGGAGCTCCGGCCGTACTCGGCGGCGCGGCAGGCCGACCCGACGCTCGAGAGCGTCACCGTGCCGCTCGACCGAGGGCTCGAGGTGACCGTCGTCCTGCGCTGAGCGAATTCTGAGCTTGCGCCGACCTCCGGACCCGCTAATCTGCCCGTTACCGCGGAAAGGAGGTGGTCCGGTAGTGAATTCAGACTCAAGTACGGGCAGTGGAGGTACCAGCGGGTAGAGGTGCAGTCCCCGGGACCTACGGGGAATCGCCTAGCCAGCGTAGGGGACGACGCGACTCGCGCCGCCCGGCATTCGCCGGAGCAGGACGCGCCTCTGCCGAATCCAGCCTGGTATCCGGAGAGAGGGCCGCTCGCGCGGCCCTCTCTTTTTGCTCTTTTCCCGCAGCGTTCAGGCAGCGAGCGGAACGGCCGCGGATGCGAGCGTCTCGAGGACGAGCCGCAGCCGCTCGAAGAGCTCCGCGTCGAGCAGGCGGCCGTCGTGGTCGAGCGTCTCGTGCACCCGGGCGACCGGGAGCTCGTCGCCGACCACACGGGCGCCGGCGAGGCCGAGGATCCGGCGCAGATCCTGCTGGGCCCACATCGCGCCGAACTGGCCGGTACTCGCGCCGATCACCGACACGGTCTGGTTCGTGAGCGCGGCCTCGCGCAACGGACGCGAGGCCCAGTCGATCGCGTTCTTCAGCCCGCCCGGCACGGAGCCGTTGTACTCCGGCGTAGCGAAGAGGATCGCGTCCGCCGCACTCCATGCCTCACGGAGGCGACGGACGGTCTCGACCGGCTCGGTGGTGTCGAGGTCCTGGTCGTACAGCGGCAGGTCGCCGAGCCCCTCCCAGAGCTCGACCTCGACGCCCTCGGGCGCGGCCTCGATCGCGGCACGCAGCAGCTGTGTGTTGTGCGAGTCGCGCCGGAGGCTGCCGGAGACAGCCAGGATCCTCATCGTTACTCGGCCGCCTTGAGGAACGCGAGCTCGACGATCAACTTCACGTCGTTGCCGACGTAGTCGCCGCCGCTCTGGTTCGGCGCGTTCCAGCTGACGCCGTACTGCGTGCGGTCGATCGCGGTCTCGAGTGAGAGGCCGAGGCGCTCGCGGCCCATCGGATCGGTCGCCGGAGCGGCCGCGATCGTGCCGGTGAGCTCGATCGGCTGAGTGACGCCCTTGATCGTGAGCTCACCCGAGCCCTCGACGGTGTTGTCGTCGTTGCGACGGAGCTCGGTGGCCGTGAACGAGATCTCGGGATAGCGCTCGGCGTCGAAGAAGTCCGGGGACTGGAGGTGGCCGTTGAAAGCCTCGTCCTTCACGTCGACGCTCGCAACCTTGGCCGAGCCCTCGAGGGACGGCGTGTCGCCGCCTGTGAGCGTGGCCTGGAAGTCGGTGAAGCTGCCGCGGAACGTGTTCACGCCGGCGTAGCCGACCTCGAACGAGACGTTCGAATGAACCGGGTCGGCGGCCCAGGTTCCGGCGGGTGCGAATTGCTTCGTGCTCTCGAGAATTGACATGCTGGTATTTCCTTCCTGTGGGAACTCCGCTATACTTGCGATGTCAACTATCTTAGCGAGAGAAACTTGTCTAGTCAAGTATTGAGTGCTCAAACAGCTGTACAGCCGAACCTCGAGGCCTGGGTCGCCTTCTTGCGGGCGCATGCGTCGCTGACGCGGCAGCTCTCGGGCCGCCTCGAGACTGCACACGGCCTGACGCTCAACGACTACGACGTGCTCGTTCAGCTTGCGTACGCGCCCGACCGGCAGCTCCGGCGCGTCGACCTCTCCCGGAGCGTTCTGCTCTCACCTTCCGGGATCACCCGTCTCCTCGACGGCCTCGAGCGCGAGGGCTGGGTCGAGAAGGGGCAGTGCGCGAGCGACGCCCGCGTCACCTACGCCGTGCTGACCGACTCCGGCCTGGCGAAGTTCAAGGCCGTCCGCAAGACCCACCTCGTCGACATCGAGGCGGTGTTCGGTTCGCGCTTCAGCCCGGAGGAGCTTGCGACGGTCTCGTCGCTCCTCGGCCGGCTGCTCGACTCCGAGGAGCCCGCCGCCTGCCTCGAGGAGCCCGCATGACCCACGCGTTCTCCTCCCTGGACGAGCTGGGCGACGGGCCCGGCTTCCGCAAGATCCGCCAGCAGCTCGGCGTCACGGCCTTCGGTGTGAATGCGCTCGTCCTGCCGGCCGGCCACGAGGGGTTCGCGCACTACCACGACACCCAGGACGAGCTCTATTTCGTCCACCGCGGCCGCGTGCAGATCGAGGTCGAGGGCGAGAGCCGCGAGCTCGGCGAGGGTGGCCTCTTCCATGCCGAGGCGGCAACGCGGCGGAGCATCTCGAACCCGTTCGAGGAGGAGGCGATCGTCTTCGTCGTCGGCGGCAAGGACGGTTACGTCGAGCGGGACGGCCACCTCGTCGATCCGGCCGACCTCGAACGGCGCAAGTCCTTCACCTGACCGGCCTCGGAACAGTCTCCCTGCAGTAGTGCGTGGGACGATCTGCGGCCATCTGCGGAGTCCTCACAGTCCCCCGACGAGGAGGTACCGTCACGCTCGGTTGACTGCGACGTGGGACATCCCGGCTGGTAGCGGAGATCGTTGGCCCGAGGACTACGACCGCGGCCGGCCCGGCTGGCCGATTGGCGCTGTGCGCGTGGCGGGCCTGCCTTCAACAGCGAGCGTGCTTGATCTTGGTGCTGGCACCGGGAAGCTGACGCGCCTCCTCGTGTCGGAATTCGACCGGGTCGTGGCCGTCGAACCGGCCGAGGAGATGCGCAGGCTTCTCGTTGCTCACTGCCCGGATGCCGTAGCGCTTTCTGGGACCGGACAGCAGATCCCCGTGGCCGACGCATCGGTCGATGCCGTCTACGCCGCACAGGCTTTTCACTGGTTCGACGATGCGGCCGCCCTCGCCGAGATCGCCCGCGTACTGCGTCCCGGCGGCGCACTCGTTCTGATGTGGAACCGTCCGGCAGGACCATGGGAACCGAGTACCAACGCAGCAGAGAAAGTGCTGAACGAGCGGATGCCGGAGGATCTCGATCACATTCCGCTCGACCTCGGCGGCCCTCACGCGTCGAGCGGCTGGCGGCCCGCGGTCGCTGAGTCTCCGTTCGAGCCGTTCACGGCGACGGTACTTCCCAATCCGCAGACGCTCGACCCCGACGGCCTCGTCGCCTTCTACGCCTCAATGGGCTGGCTCGCAGACCTCCCCGATGAGGAACGGCTGCCGCTGCTGAGGGGAATCCGCTCGCGGCTCACCGCGCCCGAGTACCAACGGCTGTGGGAGTCGCACGTCCACTGGACGGGGCTCAGCGGCAAGGTCGACTAAGGACAGGCTCGCCTGGGCCAGTGTGCGGAATGTCACCCCGACATCAGCGCCGCAGACCCTACTCGTAGGGACCCCGCATCTCTCTTGCAGAGGCACGACGCTTGCGATCTCCCGCGATCAACTCACCCAAGAGCCACACCACCCAAACGGCCGACGCGGCGACAAGTCCCACACTCCGAATCGCAGCCCAACGGCGATGTAAATCACAGCAAAGAGAACGGGGACCCCAACGAGTCGCAGCACACGTCGGGGTGGCGTCTTCATGGCCGGACGGTACTCCTGGGGTCGGAGCGTTGGCTGGGCCAGACTTCGGGAATGTCGCTTGAGCCTTGCGAGGCTAGAACCGCACGACGGTGCGGATGCCCTTCGGGGCGTGCAGCTCCTCGAGCGCGTCCATCGCCTCGTCCAGCGAGATCGTGCGCGTCACGAAGCGCGCGAGGTCGAGCTTGCCGTCGAGTGCTGCCTGCGCGAGAAACGGGAAGTCCTGCTGCGGGATCGTGTCCCCGCCGTGCGTCACGGCGATCGACACCTTCGGGGCGAAGAGGTCGCGACTGATGTCGACGTCGAGCGTCCGGTCCGCCGGCGGAACTCCCACGAGCGTCGCCGTGCCCGCATAGCCGCACATGCGCACGGCGTCGACGAGGCCTTCAGGGCTGCCGATCGCGGAGAACGCGTAGTCGACGCCGCCTGTGAGCTCGCGCACCTGCGCGACCGCGTCGCCGCTGCGACCGTCGACGACGTCGGTGGCGCCGAGTGTCAGTGCAAGCTCGAGCTTCTCGTCGACAACGTCGACGGCGACGATGCGCGCCGCGCCGGCGAGTCGCGCGCCCTGTACCACCGCGAGGCCGACGCCGCCGCAGCCGATGACGGCGACCGACGCACCGGCGCGAACGGGTGTCGCCCACAACGCGGCCCCCGCACCGGTCGAGAAGCCGCACGCGAGCAGGCACGCCTGTTCGATGGGCAGCTCATCCGGCACCGCGACGGCGCACGCTTCGTGGACGATCACGCGGTCGGCGAACGTCCCGCAGCGCAGCATCTGCGTCAGCAGCGCGCCGTCGGAGGCGCGATGCATGCGCGGGCGCGCCCGCAGGTTGTTCGAGCAGCGCCGCTCGTCACCGCGTAGACAGGCCGGGCAGCTATCGCCACAGGGCGCGCGCCACGCGATCACGACGCGGTCGCCGGGCGCGACGATCGTGACGTCGGGGCCAACCTCCTCGACGACGCCGGCGCCCTCGTGGCCGAGCAGGATCGGGAACGCCATGCTCCAGCCGCCGTCCTCGACGGCCGACAGGTCGGAGTGGCAGACGCCGCAGGCCTCGATCCGTACCTGCACCTCATTCGGACCGGGCGGATCGAGGGTGATCTCCTCGACAGCCGGCCGTACGCCGGGCGCTGCGTAGACGAGCCCGCGCGTCATGAGGCGGCGCGCCGGAGTTGCTCGTCAAGCGGAACGAGCGGGACGTTGAACGTGTCGACCGCATCGGTCGTCGTGACGACGTTGTCGCCGAGCGCCAGCATCTTCAGCTGGTCGCGCGTCACCGGCGCGCCCGGCAGCCGCTCGGTGAGCGCCGCCTGCAGGTGCATCACGCCGAACGGGACGTGCAGCGACGGCCGGCGCACACCGAGAACGCGCTTCAGGCGGTCCCAGAACTCGTTCCACGTGACAGCCTCCGGCCCGCCGATCTCGAAGCTGCGCCCTGCGGCGTCGGGCAGGTCGATCGCTCTCGCGTGGTACTCGGCCAGGTCCTCGACCCAGATCGGCTGCATGCGCTGGGTGCCCGGCCCGACGATCGGCGTCACCGGCGCGAAGCGCGCGAGCCGGACGAAGGTCGGCAGCGCGCCGCCGTCCTTGCCGAAGACGAAGCTCGGCCGAAAGATCACGTGCTCGACCGTGGACTCCCGCACGGCGCGCTCCATCTCCCATTTCGCCGCGAAGTACGGCACCAGCTCGCGCGAATGCTCGTCGACGCCGAGCGCGCTCGTGAGCACGAGTCGGCGGACGCCTGCTTCCTCTGCCGCCGCGACGAGGTTGCGCGTGCCCTGCGCCATCACGCGCTCGAAGTCGTCGGGCGAGCCCTTGATGATCGAGGCGAGGTGGATGACCGTGTCGACTCCGGCGAGCGCGTCGCGCAGCGACCCCGGATCGGTGACGTCGCCCTCGACGAGCTCTGCGCCCCACGCGACGAGGCGAGAGCCACGGCTGCGCGTCCGCACGAGCGCCCGCACTGGGATCTCCCGCGCCCGCAGGGCGTGTACGAGGTGGCCGCCGATGAAGCCGGTGGCGCCGGCGACCAGGACGGTCACTCGAAGTTCTTCCAGTAGCGGCTGGCCGTCGGGCCCGTCTGGCCCTTGTACTTCGAGCCGATCTCCGACGAGCCGTACGGCGTCGTCGCGGGCTCCGTCATCTGCATGAAGGAGATCTGCCCGATCTTCATCTCCGGGTAGATCGTGATCGGAAGGTTGGCGACGTTCGAGAGCTCGAGCGTCACGTGCCCGTCCCAGCCCGGATCGATGAAGCCTGCGGTCGAGTGGATGAGCAGGCCGAGGCGTCCAAGCGAGCTCTTACCCTCGAGGCGGGCGACGAGGTCGTTCGAGAGCCGGATCCGCTCGAGTGTCGAGCCGAGGACGAACTCGCCGGGATGGAGGACGAACGGGTGGTCTCCGTCCACCTCGACGAGCTCCGTGAGCCCCTCCTGCTCGACCTTCACGTCGATGAACGGATACCGGTTGTTGTGGAAGACGCGGAAGAGCCGGTCGACCCGGACGTCGACGCTCGAGGGCTGGAGCAGCGACTCGTCGTACGGGTCGATCTCGATCCGGCCTTCGGCCAGAGCGCGGACGATCGTCGCGTCGGAGAGGACCACGAGGCGATTCTAGGGGGCCGGGGCCGGGGCCGTCTCGCGCCATGACCGGGGTCTGACCGTCCGCGGGCTACCGGAACGGCGCGGCAGCATCTACGATCCGGTCCCCGCAAATGGCGACTGCAACCAATATCGAGGTCACCGAGCTCCGCCGGCAGCAGCGGGAGGCGCGCAGGCGGCAGGTCCGGCGGCGGCGGGTGAGCGCGCTCGGCGTGCTCGCCGTGCTTGCGGCCGCTGCGATCTTCGGCCTCGGCCAGCTGCTCGTGGGGTCGGGCTCGGGGGCGGTGACGCTCACCCCGGTCGCCTCGGCGGAGCCGGTGAGCCTGTTCCGGTCGTCCTCGCCCGAGGAGATCCGCGGCATCCACCTCACCGGCCCGCTGATGACGCTCACCGGGAAGCTCGACTCGTACCTCGCCATGAAGAAGGACGGCCTGAACACGATCGAGCTCGACCTGAAGGACGAGAGCGGCAACGTCGACTTTCAGCGAGGGGCGCCGGCTATCGCGTTGAAGGACGGCGCCGCGCTGCACTACTACGACCCGCAGGAGGTCGTCGGAAAGGTGCACAAGGCCGGCGTGTACCTGATCGGCCGGGTCGTCACCTTCGAGGACCCGATCACCGCCCGGGCCCACCCGGAGCTCGCCGTCCACACGAGCGACGGCTCGCTCTGGCACAACAATGCCGGGCTCGGCTGGCTCAACCCCTATTCCCATGCGGCCTGGAAGTACGACGTCGACGTCGCAGTCGCCGCGGCGAAGGCCGGGTTCGACGAGATCCAGTTCGACTACGTTCGGTTCCCGAGCGACGGGGACATCTCGCTCATCCGCTATCCGGGCAAGCACGCCCAGCCGATGGACGAGACGATCGCAGCCTTCCTCCGCTACGCGGCGAGGCGCCTGCACCCGCTCGGCGTCCGCGTCTCCGCAGACGTCTTCGGCCTCTCGGCGACGCACGACCTCGGCATCGGGCAGCATCCCGGACAGATCGGCGAAGTGGTCGACGCGATCTACCCGATGACGTACCCGTCGCACTACACCTCGGGCGAGTTCAACCTGCCCGACCCGAACGCCGCGCCCGGACCGACGGTCTCGCACTCCCTGACCGACTTCCAGACGCAGCTCAGCGGTGGCCGCGCGGTGATCATCCCGTGGCTCCAGGACTTCTCGCTCGGCCGCACGTATAGGCCCGCCGACGTCGCCGCCCAGATCACGGCGGCGCGCGCCCACCACACGGGCGGCTTCATGCTCTGGAACGC
>DATEXK010000508.1:0-12188 GCA_035257065.1 Gaiellaceae bacterium
CGACGACCGCATCGACGGCCTGCAATGCGAACGCCGCGTGGTATGAGTGGGGAACCTGGCCCTATCAGCAGCGGATCACCGATACCACGTACTGGTGCGCGGTCTATGGAGACCACATCACATACACCTCGTCCACGACCAACGGCAGTGGGACGCTCTGCGGCACGTCCTGGACGAGCAATCAGATCATCAGCGGGGGCATCGGGTTCTCGTGGTTCGTGAACAGGTCCAGCGCCGGGTTCAGCTGTCCAACGGCGATTCCGTGGCTATCGCTTCACCCGAGCCATTCACAGGACGTCTCCCGCAACGCGTGGGGAAACACCGCATTGGTCGGAGCCAGCTAGGAGGTTCACGGTGGCATCGATGATCAACAGGAGGCGGCTGGCCTACGGGTTGGTCGTGGTGCTGGCAGCCTTCGCCGTTCTCTCCTTCGTCTTGCCCTATGTCGGAGGAGGCGATTCGGGACTGACAAAGCTCATCCCGTAGGACGACGCTCAGAACGACGCAAACACGACGACCTCGTGGCTCGGGAAACCGGGCCACGAGTTGTTGCGTCACCAGACGGAGCGCAGCAGCTGCTCGATCTCGGCAGGCGTCGCCGGGTTCGGGTTCGCTTGGTTGCCTGCACGCTGCGCCGCGGCGACGGCGAGCTCGGACAGGTCGGCCTCGGGCACACCCAGGTCACGCAGCCGCGTCGGCCCACCCAGCGCCGCGAGCTCCTCGACGCGTGAAGCGGGGTCGCCGCCGACCGCGTCGCCGAAGCGATGGAGCGCCTCCGGCGCATAGCGGGCGTTGTAGCGCAGCGCCGCAGGGAGGCAGATGCCGTTCAGGGTCCCGTGCGGGAGCCCGTAGCGTCCGCCGACGGCCTGCGCCAGCGCGTGGCCGAGCGCGAGCATCGAGCCGCCGAGCGCCGCGCCGCCGTGGCACGCCCCGCGCAGAAGCTCCGTGCGTGCGTCGCGATCGTGCAGGTCCTCGACGACCTGTGGCAGCGCCTGCACGATGAGACGCGCCCCCGCGAGCGCGTGCTCGTCGGCCTCGTCGTTGTGGCCGTGCACGTAGAGGGCTTCGGCGCAGTGCGCGAGCGCGTTCATCGACGTGCCGACCGTCGGCTCGCGCGGCAGGTCGAGTGTCAGCTCGACGTCATAGACGATGCCCGCCGGCCGGGCTCCGGCTCCGCCGCCGCGCATCTTGCGCTCAGGGTCACGCACGCCGTAGTAGGTCGTCCACTCGGCGCCCGCGTACGTCGTCGGGACGGAGATGAGCGGGATCTCCGCGACGGCGGAGATCGCCTTGCCGAGATCGATCGCGCTGCCGCCGCCGAGAGCCACTACGCAATCGCCCGCGCGAGCCTGCGCCGACGCGTCGTCGATGCGGTGCGACGGCACCTCGGTCCAGCGCGCGTGCGGCTCGAGCGGCAGCTCGAGCGCATCCCAGCGGGGCCCGGCGACGAGCAGCGGCGAGCGAACGGCGAGCTCGTCGAGCACCTCTGGAAGCGCGTCGAGGCCCCAACGGACGATCACGCGAGCCGCGACCTCGCGAAGGCGACGAACTCCTGCGCGACCCGCGTCTCGGCGCGGCCGGCCGAGCGGACGAGCGAGATCTCGCGCGACGGCTCGAGCCCTTCGACGCGTCCGATGGCAACGGTTCCGGCCGCGAGGTCCGCCTCGATCGCGGAGCGCGAGATGAAGGTGACGCCGTACCCGGCGACGACCGCGCTGCGTGCCGACTCCTGCAAGCCGAGCTCGAGCCGCACATCGAGATCGCGCAGGCGAAGACCAGCGGCACGCAACTCCTCCTCGATCACCTGCCTCACGCCGGCTCCCTCCTGCATCAGCACGAGCGGCTCGGCCTTCAACTCGTCGAGCGTGACCGCCTTCCCGGCGAAGCGGTGGCCGCGCGGAACGGCAAGCACGACCTCGTCGCGGAAGAACGGCTCGAAGACGACGCCGCGTTGGCGCCGCGACGCGCCGACGACACCGAGCTCCACCTCACGCCGGGCCACCTGCTCGACGACGTGCTGCGTGTCGGAAACGGCAAGGGCGACGTGCACCGCAGGATGGAGCTGCTGGAACTCGGCGAGCACGATCGGCAGCACGGTTCCGCCGGGCCCGGTCGACGCGCCGATCTCGAGTCGACCGGCCAGCTCGCCCTCGGCCTCGTCGCCCAGTTCAGAAAGCAACTGCTCCTCCATGGCCAGCAGCCGCTGCGCGCTGCGGTAGAGACGGTTGCCGGCCTCGGTCGGCTCGACCCGCCGCCCGGAGCGGTCGAGCAGCTGGAGGCCGAGCCGCTTCTCGAGCGAGCGGATCTGCAGGCTGACCGCGGGCTGCGTGACGCCGAGCTGCTCCGCCGCCTGGGAGAAGCTCCGGCGCTCGACCACCGCGCAGAACGCTGCAAGCTGACGAGTATCCATAAGCGATCATTATGCACGGAAGGGTTGGCCAGACCACTAGCATCGTCCTGTGCCAGAGCAGCCCCCGCGGATCGACGACACGCTCGTCCGGGGGTACCGGCAGCTGGCCCTCGACACGCCCTCACGCCCGCGCGACCTCTTGCTGCGGACACTCGACGTCACGCTCTCGGCGGTCTTCCTCGTCTGCGCGCTGCCGCTCGTCGTGCCGATCGCGCTCGCGATCCTCGTCACGGACGGGACGCCCGTCTTCTACCGCGGCGAGCGCGTCGGGCGCAGCGGCCGCGTGTTCACGATGTTGAAGTTCCGGACGCTGAAGTCCGACGCCGAGTCGCGGCTCGGTCCCTATCTCGGCGAGGAGCTCGTCCGCCGCACGCAGGAGGAGTTCACGTCGCTCGGCAGGTGGCTCAAGGCGACGCAACTCGACGAGATTCCGCAGTTCATCAACGTGCTGCGCGGGGACATGAGCCTCGTCGGTCCCCGGCCGATCCGCCCCGTCTTCTTCGAGGAGCTCGCGCACGACCTCCCGGCGTACTGGCAGCGACTGGTCGTTCGGCCCGGGCTCACCGGCCTCGCACAGGTGCGGCGCGGCTACGAGACCTCGATGGCGGAGAAGCTCGCGCACGACCTCGAATGGATCGCCGATCGCTCCGTACGCCTGTA
This sequence comes from Gaiellaceae bacterium, assembly GCA_035257065.1. Taxonomy (GTDB): domain Bacteria; phylum Actinomycetota; class Thermoleophilia; order Gaiellales; family Gaiellaceae; genus Palsa-739. The sequence continues at coordinate 3,071 of DATEXK010000508.1, forward strand.
CCTCCGCACGCTGATCGCCACCGGCTGGCGCGTGCTGCGGCAATCGCTGCAGCGTCCCGGCGGGAACGACGCACCCGGTCCGTAGAGTAAGCCCGCATGTGCGGGATCTGCGGAATCGCGTCACCGGTCGGCCCGCCCGATCCTGATCGCCTGGCCGCGATGAGCGATGCGCTCGTCCATCGCGGCCCCGACAGCGGCGGCATGCATCTCGACGGCCCCGTCGGCCTTGCAGCGCGCCGCCTCGCGATCATCGACCTCGCCGGCGGCGATCAGCCGATCAGCAACGAGGACGACTCGTGCACGGTGGTACAGAACGGGGAGATCTACAACTTCCCCGAGCTGCGCCGCGAGCTCGAGCGCGCAGGCCACACGTTTCGCACGCACAGTGACACCGAAGTGCACCTGCACCTCTACGAGCAGCACGGCCCGGACTTTGCGCGCCGGCTGCGCGGCATGTTCGCGGTCGCGATCTGGGATGCACGCCGACGGCGGCTCGTGCTCGCTCGCGACCGCTACGGGATCAAGCCCCTGTACTACCGCCACATCGGTGGTGTGCTCGAGTTTGCGTCGGAGGTACGAGCGCTGCCGCGCGGCGAGATCGACCTCGACGCGCTCGAGGCATTCCTCGCCTTCAACTCGATCCCGGCGCCGTACTCGATCTTCCGCGAGGTCCACAAGCTGCCGGCCGGGCACGTGCTCGTCTGGGAAGAGGACGGCACGGTGCACGTCGACCGCTACGCGCGTCCCGGACCGGTGCCTATCGAGGAGTTGCGCACCGACGATGAGGCGGAACTGATCGAGGAGCTTCGCGCGCGCCTGCGCGACTCGGTGCGCGCGCATCTGCTCTCCGATGTGCCGGTCGGCGTCATGCTCTCGGGCGGCGTCGACTCGGCGGCGCTCGCGGCGCTCGCGGCGCAGGAGAGCACCGACGCGATCCACACGTTCACGATCGGGTTCGCGGAGCGAAGCTTCGACGAGCGCGCGGACGCCCGCCTCGTCGCAGAGCGCTACGGCACGAACCATCATGAGCTGCTCGTCCGCCCCGATCCAACGGTGCTGCTACCGGCGCTCGCAGAGGCGTTCGACGAGCCGTTCGCCGACTCGTCCGCATTGCCGACCTACCTCGTGTCGCAGCTTGCCGCCGAGCACGTGAAGGTGGCGCTTTCGGGAGAGGGTGGCGACGAGCTCTTCGGCGGCTACTACACGTACGCAGCCGATCAGCTCGCCGACCGCCTCGCGCCCTTCGCCCGGCTCGTACGCCCGCTCGTCGAGCGGCTGCCGACGTCCACGTCGAAGGCGAGCCTCGACTACAAGGCCAAGCGCTTCGTCCAAGCCGCGCATCTGCCTCCGCTGGAGCGCCATCACGGCTGGAAGGAGATCTTCTCGCCCGACGCCCGCGCGGAGCTCACGGGTCGCAGCGCGCCTTTCGATCCCGTCGACGTCTATCGGCGGCGCTACCGCGAGACGGAGGGCGCCGACGAGCTCGCACGGCTTCAGGACATCGACTTCGGGATCTATCTCGTCGACGATCTGCTCGTGAAGACCGACCGCGCGTCGATGGCGCACTCGCTCGAGGCGCGCGTGCCCTTCCTCGACCCGTCGGTGACGAGCTTCGCTTTCGGACTACCGGCGCATCACAAGGTGCGAGGGCTCTCGAAGAAGGTGCTGCTGCGCAAGGCGATGGCGCCGCTGGTGCCGCGCGAGATCGTGCACGGCCGTAAGCGCGGCTTCTCGATCCCCGCGGCGGCGTGGCTGCGCGGAGAGCTCGAGCCGTTCGCACGCGAGACGCTCTCCGCGGAGACGCTCCGCCGCCAGGGCTTCTTCCATTCCGAGGCCGTGTCGCGCCTGATCGGCGAGCATGTCGCCGGCGTGCACGATCGCAGCCGCCAGCTCTGGGGCCTGCTCTCGTTCACGCTCTGGTACGAGCGCCACGTCGAGCAAGAGCCGCCGCATCTTCACTCCGCGCGCATGGACGCGCTCGTCGCATGACAACCGAGCTCCCGCCCCTCGGGCTCGGCTACCCGCGGACCGAGCTCCGGCGGCAACTGGTCGAGGCAGTGCTCGCGGGTGAGAAGACCGCGACGGCCGGGCTCTGGTCGGAGTACGAAGCCGAAGGCGAGCCCCTGGCGTCGCCCGGCGACCGGTTCGTCCTGCACGACTTCGACGACGAGCCTGTCGCCGTCGTCGAGGTGACCGAGGCGAGACTCGTGCCCGCCGGAGAGGTCGACGTCGAGTTCGCACGAGCTGAAGGCGAGGGCTTCGAGTCAGTGGACGACTGGCGCGTCGCGCACGAGGAGTTCTTCCAGCAGGAGCTCACGCCCGAGACGACAATGGTCGCGGTGCGCTTCAAGGTCGTGGAGCGGCTCTGATGCGCGTCTGGATCGACATGACGGCGAGCGCGCACGTGCTCGTGTTCCGGCCGCTGATCGAGCTGATGCGCGAGCGCGGCGACGAGGTGGAGATCACCGCACGCGACTACGCGCAGACGCTGCAGCTCCTCGACCTGCACGGGCTTTCCGCCGAGGTGATCGGGCGCCACGGTGGACGGTCGCGCGTCCAGAAGGCCCGGCAGATGACGCATCGGCTGAGTGCACTGAAGAAATGGGCAAAGGGCCGAGACTTCGACATCGCACTGGCGCACGGCTCGCACGAGCTGACGTTGACGGCCCGCCGCCTGCGCATCCCGAGCTCGACGACGTTCGACTACGAGTTCGCGACGATCCAGCATCAGCTCGGCTGCCGCGCGGCGACGAAGGTCGTGGTACCGGACATGATCCCACCCGAGCGCCTCGAGCCCTACGGCGTGCGCCCACCGAAGCTCGTCCAGTACCCGGGCCTCAAAGAGGAGTACTACCTCTCCGACTTCGAGCCCGATCGCTCGCTGCTCGACCGCTTCGGCGTCGACCCGGCGCGCGTGCTCGTCGTGCTGCGCCCACCGCCTGACGTCTCGCTCTACCACCGCCACTCGAATCCGCTCTTCCCGATGACGCTCGACCACCTCGGCCGGCTCGAGAACGTGCACGCGTTCGTGCTACCGCGCACCGAGGAGCAGCGCGAGTTCGTGCGAGACCTCGACCTTCCGTCGGTGATCCTTCCCGAGACGGCTGTCGACGCGCAGAGCTTGATCGCGCTCGCCGACCTCGTCGTCTCGGCCGGCGGCACGATGAACCGCGAGGCCGCTGCGCTCGGCGTGCCGGTGTACACGACCTACGGCGGCCGGCTGGGCGGCGTCGACGAGGCGCTGATTCGCGAAGGGCGGCTGAAGCCGCTCACCGACCCGCGCGCGCTCGACCTGCGCAAGCGCGATGCAGCGGAAGGGGTCGCCGTACGGCGCGACCCTGCGCTGATGCTCGAGCTGCTGCTCTCGGCGCTGCCCTAGAGGCCTGATGTGGATTAGACGTGCGTGCGGGGATGAGCCAGACCAAGCGATTCGGCCGACTCCGGCGCAGGCCATAGCGGTTCCTACGTCCAAGCCGGAGGCGGCCGAAGCACGCCGCGTCTGGCACACCAGCCGTGCGTGCGGCCAATTCGCATCAGGCCTCTAAGCAGCGACGTCCGCAAGCGCGGCGAGCAGCTCGTTGCCGAAGCGCTCGAGCTTTGCAGGCCCGATGCCCGGCACCTCTGCGAGCTCGGGAATCGTACGCGGCGCCAGGCGGATCAACTCGGCGAGCGTGCGGTCGTTGAAGACGACGTACGCCGGCACCTCTTCGGCGCGCGCCCGCGCGAGCCGCCACTCCTTCAGCGCGAGCACTGCGGGCGTCGCTTCGAGCTTCTGCTTCGGCGCGCTGCTGCCGCTCGGAGTCGCGGACAAGGCACCCGGCCGGATGCCCATCTCCTCGAGGAACCTGCTCGACTTGCCCGACCACGTCACGAGCAGATGCCGCTTCGCGCGCGTCATCCCGACGTAGAGCAACCGCCGCTCGTCCGCGAGCTCGTCTCCCCGTGCGCGGCGCGACGGCAGCTCACCCTCTTCGAGACGCGGGATGAACACCGCCTCGAACTCGAGCCCTTTCGCCCGGTGTAGCGTCATGAGGTGGACGCCGCGGCCGGCGCTCACCCCGAAACGCTCGTGCAGGCTCGCCGCGAACTCCGCGACCGTGCGTTCGCCGTCGTCGAACTGCTCGGCGAGACGAACGAGGCGCGCGAGGTCGGCCTGCCGCGTCTGCTCCCGCTCGCCGAGCTTCTCGGGCGGGCTCTCGAGCAGCCCCTGCTCCTCCGCGAGAGCGCGGACCGTTGCCGCAACCTCGGTCGCGCCACCGTGCCCGAGCGCCTTGATCAAACGGCGCGCCGCGTCACGAGCAAGCAGCGACGCACCCTGGAACGGAATCCCGGCGTCGTGGAACGCCTCCTCGAAGTCGGCCGCGCGCGCGTTCGTCCGCACGAGCACCGCCTGCTCCTCGAGCGCGACCCCCGATCCGGCGAGAGCACGCACGCGCTCGGTCACGAGCATCGCCTGCTCCTCGGGCGTGCTGCAGCGGAGCAGCTCCGGCTCGGGCCCGTCGTCGAGCGTCGGTCGCAACGTCTTCTCGGAGCCGCCGAGCTTCGGCACGAGCCGGTTCGCGAGCGCAAGCACCTGCGGCGTCGAGCGGTAGTTCTGCTCGAGCCGCACGACGTGGGCGTGAGGGAAGCGCTGTGGCAACCCGAGAAGCCACCGCGCGCTCGCACCGGTGAAGCTGTAGATCGATTGATAGTCGTCGCCGACGACACACACGTCGTCCCGCGCGCCGAGCCAGAGGTCGAGCAGCGTCTGCTGGAGGACGTTGACGTCCTGGTATTCGTCGACGGTGAACGCCTGCCAGCGCGAGCGCACGGTCGTGAGCGCCTGCTCGTCGTCCTCGAGCGCACCGATCGCGAGCCCGAGCAGGTCTTCGAAATCGATCGCGCCCGCCTCGGCTTTCCGCTTCTCGTACTCCCGGAAGACACGCAGCGAGAGATCGGCCGGCAGCGGTGGCTCGTGACTGCCGAGCCCTGCAAGATAGGTCGCCGGCGTGAGCCGCCTGTTCTTCGCCCACTCGATCTCCGTTGCGAGGTCGCCGGCGGGCCGGAAGCGAAACGGCTTGGGCAGGCCGTTGCCGATCCGCCGGAGGAGCAGCGCCTTTGTCGCGAGGATCCGGCCCGGGTCGCCCTCGAAGCGGCGCAGCAGCGCGAGTGCCGCCGAGTGGAACGTCGAGGCACGTACGCCCTCGACGCCGAGCGCGGTGAGGCGCGCACGCAACTCGCCCGCCGCCTTGTCGGTGAAAGTCACCGCGACGATCGACGACGGCTCGAATGCGCCGCTTGCGACCTGCCAGGCGATGCGCCGGGTGATCGTCGTCGTCTTCCCCGTGCCTGCCCCGGCGAGGATGCAGACCGGTCCGCGCGTCGCCTGAGCGGCAGCCCGCTGCTCCGCGTTCAGCCCTCCGAGAATGCGCTCGGCGTCCACCGCGTCACCGTACCGGGACGGCCGGTCGGCTTTGCGACGGCTTCCCGGCGACTTCCGCTACTGCGTGTGCGGGCTCGGCAACGGCTCGGTCGCGCCGGACGGCTCCGGCGTGAACAGCGTCTCGCGCTTGGGCTCCCGGACGATCGATCCGAGCTTGGCGACGACCTCGAGCGTGTCGCCCTCATCCGCCAGCCTCGCGAGGTGCTGGAGTTGGTCGTGCAGCCACGCCTCGTCGATCGGCGGCCGGCTCAGACGCATGATCTTCGGGTGCACCGTGTCGCCGACGGACTCGTTGGCATCCCAGAGCACTTCGTGCAGCTTCTCGCCCGGACGCGAGCCGACGAAGCGCAGCGGGATGTCGCGTGGGCCGACCTCGGGATCGTTCGGCATCCGCGGCTCCTTGCCGGAGAGCCGGATCATGTTGCACGCGAGATCGACGATCTTCACGGGCTCGCCCATGTCGAGCACGAAGATCTGCCCGCGGCCGCCGATCGCACCCGCCTGGACCACGAGCGACACGGCCTCCGGAATCGTCATGAAGAAGCGGGTCATCTCTGGATGCGTGATCGTCACCGGCCCACCCCTCGCGATCTGCTTGCGGAAGGTCGGGATGACGCTGCCGGACGAGTTGAGCACGTTGCCGAAGCGAACGCCGACGAACCGCGTCGAGACATCGCGGCGGTGACCGAGCGCCTCGATGATCCATTCGCAGATCGCCTTCGACTGCCCCATCACCGTCTGCGGATTGACCGCCTTGTCGGTCGAGATGAGGACGAACCGCTCTACTTCGAACTCGGCGGCGAGCTCGGCAATGACCTTCGTCGCGACGACGTTGTTGCGCACCGACGCAAGCGGGTGCGTGTTCATCAGCGGCACGTGCTTGTACGCCGCCGCGTGGAAGACGATCGTCGGCGCGTACTTCTCGAACACCTCGCGCCGCATCGCCTTCGCATCCTTGACGTCGACCAGCTTGGGCACCGCAGCGGTGAAATCCCGCTCGTCGACCAGCTCCCGCTCGATCTCGAACAGAGGCGTCTCCGCGTTGTCGACGAGAATCAGCCGCGCCGGCCCGACGCGCGCGATCTGGCGGCAGAGCTCGGAGCCGATCGACCCGCCCGCACCGGTGATGAGCACCGTGTGCCCCTTGAGATATGACGCGACCTTCTCGAAGTCGACCTCCACCTGCTCTCGCCCAAGCACGTCCTCGACCTCGACCGGCCGGATCCGGCCCGCGAGATTGAGCTCGCCCGAGATCAGCTCGTAGAGGCCCGGCAGTGTCTTGACGGGCACGTTGGACGCTCGCGCGGCGTCGACAACGAGCCGGCGGGTCTCGCCTGAGGCAGAAGGAATCGCAATCAGCACCTCATCCGGCTTGAGCTCGCGTACGAGGCGCGGCAGGTCGGCCATCGTGCCGAGTACGCGAACGCCGTGGATGCGCGTGTTCCGCTTGCGCTCGTCGTCATCGACGAAGCCGATCGGTGTGTATGCGAGCATGCGCGAGCGCTGCATCTCCTGGACGATCAGCCGTCCGGCATCGCCCGCCCCGACGACGATCACCTCCTTGCCACGCGCGACGACCCCGAAGCCCGGGCGCTCGATGAGCGTGCGCGCAGCGAGGCGTACACCGGCGACGAGGGTCAGCGTGATCAGCAGGTCCATCACCGCGACCGAGCGCGGCAACCGCAGCCCGTGCACGGGCGAGACGAAGTAGACGGTCACGTACGCGAGCACCGACGCGACCACGACGCCACGCGTCGCGCTCCACATGTCGCGCACCGACACGTAGCGCCACCAGCGGCGGTGGAAGCCGAACGCGAGGAAGACCCCGAGCTTGATCACGACGACGAGCAGGATCGTGGGCCAGAGGAACCTGTGGTAGTAGACCGGCAGTCCCTGGTCGAACCGGAGCTCCCAGGCGAGCACCCACGCGACGGCGACGATCGCAGCGTCCGCCAGCAGCTGCAAGAGCCGGTGGCGGCCGATCCCGCTCATGCGGCCGGAGCGCCGACGCCCACCGCAGAGCGGACGACGTCGACGACACGCTCCTGCGCTTCGACCGGCATGCCGGGCCAAAGCGGGACCGAGAAGTTCACCTCCGCCACGCGCTCCGTCTCGGGCAGCGACCCAGCCTCGTAGCCGAGGAAGCGCAGCGCAGGCTGCAGGTGCAGCGGGGTCGTGTAGTACGTCGCCGACCCGATCTCGGCCTCGCGCAGCGCGGCGCGAATACGGTCGCGCTCGGGCGAGCGGCAGACGAAGAGGTGGTAGATGTGGCCAGGCTCGTCCAGCGGGAGCTCGACGAGCTCACCGAGCCCGAGCTCCGCGTAGCGCGCAGCCACCTCGCGCCGGCCGCGGTTCCAGCCGTCCACCTGCTGGAGGAAGATCCGCAGCATGCCCGCCTGCAACTCGTCGAGGCGCGAGTTGTAGCCGACGAAATCGAAGTCCACCTTGTCACGCGAGCCGTGGAACGCGAGCACCTTCACACGCTCCGCGAGCTCCTCGTCGCTCGTCGCGACGAGGCCGCCGTCGCCGAGGCAGAAGAGGTTCTTCGTCGGGAAGAAGCTGTACGTCGACACGACGCCGTGCTTCGCAACGCCGGGAGCGCCGAACGCCTGCGCCGCGTCCTCGATCAGCGGCAGGCCGAGCGCGGAGAGCTCTTCCATCGCAGCCGGGCGGCCGAAGAGATGCACCGGCATGATCGCGCGCGTGCGGTCGGTGATCTTCGCCGCGACGTCCTCAGGATCGAGATTCAGCGTTACCGGGTCGACGTCCGCGAAGACGGGCGTCGCGCCCCGCCGCGCGATCGACTCGGCGGTCGCATAGAAGGTGAAGGCGGGGCAGATGACCTCGTCGCCGGGGCCGATCTCCATCGCGTCGAGGACGATGACAATCGCGTCGGTGCCGTTGCCGACCCCGATCGTCTTCGAGACGCCCAAAAACGCCGCCGCTTCCTCCTGGAAGGCGTAGTAGTGCGGTCCACGAATGAACTGGCCGCTGCCGAGGATCTCGCGGAAGCGAGCTTCGAGCTCGGCCTGGAGCGGTGCGTATTGCGCTTTGACGTCAACCAGCGGGATTTGCACGGCGTCTCATCCTAGCGGCGTTGAACCACCGGTAGACAAGATACGCCGCCAAGACCAGGACGCCTGCCACGACCGCGTACTCCAGATAGCGGAAAGCGTGGTTGAAGCGCTCGTAGGACGAGCCCAGGCCGTACCCGAAGCCTGCGATCGAGATGGCCCACACGGCCGACCCGACGAAGGTGTAGAGGCAGTAGGGGGCGAGCGGCATCTCGAAGACCCCCGCCGGGATCGAGACGAACGAGCGCACGACCGGGGTGATCCGGCCGACGAGGACGCCGAAATTGCCCCACTTCTCGAACCAGCGCTCGGCGCGGTCGAGCCGCTCGGCCGAGAGGTGGAACCACGCGCCTCGGCGCTCGAGCAGCGGCCGCCCGCCGTAGCGACCGATCCCCCAGCCGATGACCGCCCCGACGAAGTAGCCGAGCGTCCCGGCGAGGGCCATCGCGAGGAAGGCCCCCATCCCGTAGCCGAGCTTGGCGCCGAAGAGCGACACGTGATGGGCCGAGGCGAACACGCCGGCCGCGACGGCTCCGGCGTAGACCATCACGATCTCGCTCGCGGCAGGAAACACCGCGTCGATCATCATCAGCACGAAGACGGCGTAGACGCCGTGCGACGC
>DATEXK010000509.1:0-5914 GCA_035257065.1 Gaiellaceae bacterium
GACGCGGCCGGCGGCGCCGGCGAGGGCGGCTCGCCGTCGGGCGCACGGCGAAAACCCGGCAGACGGGGCATCTAGGCCGCGACTCTAACGGCAGGCGTCGGTCGGCGGGCTATCCGCACCCGTGGTGCGACGCCTCGAGCACGAACGCCGACCGTCAACGCTGGATGACGACGAGGCGCTCCTCGGTCATCTCGCGCACCGCCCAGGCGGGGCCTTCCCTCGTGTTTCCCGAGTCCTTGATGCCGCCGTACGGCATCTGGTCGCTGCGGAACGTGGGCGCCTCGTTCACCGTCACGCCGCCGAACTCGAGCCCGTCCGCAGCGCGGAGCGCCGAGTCGATCGACGTCGTGAAGATCCCGGCCTGGAGACCGAACCTCGTCCCGTTGGCGCGCGCGATCGCCTCGTCGACCGAGTCGACGGGGTTGACCAGCACGACGGGCCCGAAGACCTCCTCGCAGCTCACCTTCTGATCGTCGGCAACGCCGGCGAGCACGGTCGGCCGGATCAGCTCGCCCTCGAGGCCTCCCGCGAGCAGCTGGGCGCCCGACGCCTTCGCTTCCTCGATCCACTCGAGGATGCGCTCGCGTGCGCCCTCGTCGATCACCGGTCCGACGTCGGTGTTGTCGTCGGCCGGATCGCCGATCGTGAGCGCCTCGACCTTCGGCACGAACGCCTGGACGAATGCGTCGTACACCGGCCGCTCGACGTAGATCCGCTGGACGGAGATGCACGACTGCCCGGCGAATGCGAACGCATTGCCTGCGAGCTTCGTGGCCGCGGCCTCGACGTCGGCGTCGGCGGCGACGATCACCGGCGTCGAGTTCCCGAGCTCGAGCTTCACGCGCTTGCGGGGCGCGCGTTCCTGCAGGCCCCAACCGACGTCGCTCGAGCCGGTGAACGTGATCAGCTTGACGCGCTCGTCCTCGACGAGCACGTCGCCGATGTCAGACGCCCGGCCGACGACGACGTTGAGCCAGCCGGCCGGCAACCCGGCCTCGAGCTCGAGCTCCGCGAGGAAGAGCGCGGAGAGCGGCGTCTGGCTCGCCGGCTTCAGCACGACGGGGCAGCCGGCGGCAAGCGCGGGCGCGATCTTGTGCGCGACGAGGTTGCACGGGAAGTTGTAGGGCGAGATCGCTCCGACGACGCCGATCGGCTTGCGCAGCGTGAAGCCGAGCTTTCCCTCGCCGGCCTGCGCGCCCTCCATCGGGATCATCTCGCCGGCGAGCTTGCGCGCCTCGACGGCGGCGAAGGTGTAGGTGGACATGGCGCGCGAAGCCTCGACGCGGGCCGCTTTGATCGGCTTGCCGGCCTCGTCGGAGATCGTCCGGGCGAGCTCCTCATGGCGCCGGCCGATGAGGCCCGCGACCTTGACGAGGATCTCGGCGCGCTTGTGCGCCGGCAGCGGGTGCTCGAGCGCGCGTGCGGCAGCGTCGACAGCGCGCCGCGCTTCGGCGGCGCCGCCCTTGGCGACTCGGCCGACGACGTCGCCGGAATAGGGGGAGCGGATCTCCAGCCATTCGCCGGTCTCGACCCACTCGCCGTCGATCAGCAGCTTCCGTTCGGTCGCCGTCGCAGCCATCTCAGCCCCTCCGATCTCGCGTCGTGCCCAAAGCGCTGACGATAGCGACCTGGTTAGTGGTAGTCGTTGGGCAAGCGGGAAGCGAGCGCCTCGAGAACCTTCAGCTGAATCGACGGGGTGCGCCGAAGGAGCGACCTGAAGTCGCGCGCGGTGATCACGAGCATCCGGGCCGGAGCGGTCGTCGTGACCGTCGCGGTGCGCGGCACGCCCGTGATGAGCGCGATCTCGCCGAGGAAGTCGCCGGAGCCGAGGGTGTTCACCTTTCGGCCCTTACGGCGGACGTCCGCCGTCCCTTCGACGAGCACGAGGAACTCGTGACCTGCAGCTCCTTCGTGTGTCAGCTCGCTGCCCGCGTCCATTGCGAACTCGTCCGCGATGCCTGCGACCTCGTCGAGCTCGCGCTTGGACAGTCCCCCGAACAGGGGCACACGCTTGATCAGCTCTATCTTTGCGCTCTTCCGCAGCACCGCTCGATTCTCCGTCCCATCTCTTTGTGGGTCAAGGAGGGAACGGTACAGTTCCGCGCATGGCCAGAGACACGGATGCGTTGATCGTCGACGCCGTTCGCAGCCCGATCGGCAAGAAGAACGGGACGCTTTCGCACATTCGCGGTGACGATCTCTCTGCGCAGGTCGTGAACGGCCTGCTGGCGCGACACGACGTCGACCCGGGCGAGATCGAGGACGTCCAGTGGGGATGCGTCACGCAGGTGAGCGAGCAGACGTGGAACATCGGCCGCAACGTTGCGCTCACCGCCGGCTGGCCGGTAACGGTGTGCGGCACGACGGTCGACCGCCAATGCGGCTCGTCGATGCAGACGAACTTCAACGCAGCCGCCGCGATCTGGTCGGGACAGCTCGATCTCGTCGTCTCCGGGGGCGTCGAGATGATGTCGCGGGTGCCGATGGGCTCCGGCAACGGCTCGATGTCCGATGCCGTCAACGCGCGCTTCGACATCGTCATGCAGGGCATCTCGGCCGAGGAGATCGCCAAGAAGTGGGACCTCTCGCGCGAGGAGCTCGACCGTTACTCGCTCGAGTCCCACGTGCGCGCGTTGCGTGCGATCGAAGAGGGGCGCTTCGAGAAAGAGATCATTCCGATCGACCTCGACGTCCCGTCGGCCGACGACGGAGGCGGCACGCTGACGATGACACGGACGCGCTTCGCCGTCGACGAGGCCGTCCGCCAGACGACGCTCGAGAAGATGGCGTCACTTCAACCCGCGTTCATCGCCGACGGCGTCGTCACCGCCGGCAACTCGAGTCAGATTGTCGACGGCTCGGCTGCAGTGCTCGTCGCGTCGGAGAAGAAGGCGTCGGAGCTGGGCCTCCAGCCGCGTGGACGGTTCCTCGGCTTCGGGATCGCCGGCGTCGATCCGCACCTGATGCTGCACGGCAACCCGCAGGCGTGCGAGCGCGCGCTCGCAAAGGCAGGCCTGACATGGGACGACATGGGCGTCATCGAGCTGAACGAGGCGTTCGCGTCGGTCGTCCTCCAGTCCCTCAAGGATTCCGCGCTCGGTGAGCACTACGCCGCAGGTGACGTCAACCCGAACGGCGGCGGCATCTCTCTTGGTCATCCGCTCGGCGCCACCGGTGCCCGCATCACCGCGACGCTCCTCTCCGAGCTGGAGCGCCGCAACGCGCGTTACGGCATCGCTGCGATGTGCATCGGCTTCGGGCAGGCCATCGCCGGCGTCGTCGAACGGTTCTAACGACGAGCGGGTGCGCGGCGCCCACTCCGCCGGCTACCTGGTCGCAACCGGGAGCGCTCGCTCTCCGTCGGCGGTCTGTACGTGACCGGTTGATTCAGAACCAGGTTGCGGACGTCTTCCTTTCAGCACTCGCGCCGTGCCGAAACCCATTCAGCCGTTCCTTGACGGTGACATCACCGCTGGGGGGAGCTGCCGGTTGGGGGCGGGTCCGCGTTGGGCCTGGCAGTTCTCTTGACAGTGACTGTCACCGTCAAGAGAGCCGCACGACTTCGTCACGGCTCCGGATCGAGCGTCAGCGCGGTTTGCTCTCAATGGGGTAAGGGACACGCGTGTCGCGGCCGATACACGGCGCATGGAGGCCGTGATCCGTGGAACGACCATGCCGGTGCTCGAGGTGCACCTGGCGCCGGGCGAGTCGGTCGTGGCCGAGGCAGGGCAGCTCGGCTGGTTCGACGACGGGATCGAGCTCGAGACGACGACCGTGCTCGCGGGTGCAGAAAGCACCTTGGATGCAGTGAAGCGCACCGTCGGCGGCGGAACGTTCTTCATGACGCGCTACTCGTCGACGACGCAGCCCGGTACCGTCGCCTTTCCCGCGCGGCTGCCGGGATCGATCGTCCAGGTGCCGCTCGGCCCCGGCCGTTCCTACCTGATTCAGCGGCACGGTTTCCTCGCGGGGCTCGAGAGGGCCGAGCTGTCAGCGGCGTTCGATCCGGGTCACATCGGCTCTGGGCTCATCGGAGGCTTCGGCTTTCTCCTCCAGAAGCTCGAGGGCGCCGGACATGCCTGGGTCGAGCTCGCCGGCGAGTTGAGCGAGTACGACCTTGCCCCCGGACAGACGCTTCGCGTCCATCCGGCTCACATCGGCGTTGTCGAGCACAGCGTCGAGTACGAGCTCACGACGGTGCCCGGGATCATGAACAAGTTCTTTGGCGAGGACGGTCTGTTCCTCATGCGGTTGACGGGGCCGGGCAAGGTCTGGCTCCAGTCGATGTCGCTCCCGATCCTCGCGCGCACGCTCGCGCCGTATCTGCCGTCCGCGGGCGGGACGACGGTGAATGGATCGCTGCAGTCGGCTGCGCTCGGCGGAGGGCTCGGGGTCGCAGTGAAGGAGATCGGCAGGCTGCTCTAGAACCGCCGTTCAGTACGCTCGCCGCATGCCGGCGAGACGACTTCGCACTGCGCACGCGGCGCTTGCGATCACCTTCGTCGGCCTCGGCGCCGTCGACGGGGTGTGGGCCTCGCGGCTTCCCGCGCTGAAGCACCGGCTCGGCCTCGACAGCGGCGAGCTCGGCCTCGTGCTCTTCGCGGTCTCGCTGACGGCGACGGTCTCCTTGCCTCTCGCGGGCTGGCTTGCAGCGCGTCGCGGCAGCCGCGGGCCGACGGGGCTCGGTCTGCTCCTCGCCGCGGGCGGTCTCACGCTCGCCGCGTTCTCCCCGTCGCTCGAGGTGCTCATCCCAGCGGCGTGTGTCCTCGGCGCCGGCATCGGGATCCTCGACGTCGGCGCCAACGCGCACGGCGTGGCCGTCGAGGGCCGTCTTGGACGCCCGGTGCTCTCGGCACTGCACGGCGCGTGGAGCTTCGGCCTGCTCGGCGGGTCGGGCATCGGCGCGATTGCCGCTGCTGCGGGCTTCGGCCCGCGGGTCGTCTTCCCGGCGGTTGCGGCGGGCGCAGTCGTCGTCGCGGCGATCGTCGTGCCGAAGCTGCTGCCGGGCGCTGAGGACGCCGCGGTCGACACCGCGCGGTTCGCGCTTCCGCGCGGCGCGCTCGCGCTGCCGGCGCTGTTGACGTTCTGCTGCATGTTCGTCGAGTCGGCGACGATGAACTGGGCGGCGGTGTTCCTCTCCGGGCCGGCGCACACGAGCGCAGCGGTCGCGGCGGGCGGTGTCGTCGCGTTCGCCATCGCGATGGCATTCGCGCGTCTCGTCGGCGACCGGTTCGTCGCCCGCTGGGGCTTCGGCGGCCTGGCGCGGACCGGAGGGCTCCTCACCTTCGCAGGCATGTTGCTCGTGCTCGCCACTCGTGCGCCGGCGCCCTCGCTCGTCGGCTTCGCCTGCGTCGGCGCGGGCTGCGCGGCGATCGTTCCCGCGTTGTTCCGCATCGCCGCCGCGGCGCCCGGAATCTCGTCGGGCGCCGGGATCGCAGCCGTCGCGACCGCCGGCTACACGGGCGGTGTGGTCAATGGGCCGTCGATCGGTTTCCTCGCGCGCGGCGTCGGGTTGACCGGCGCGCTGGGGCTCGTTGCAGCGGCAGGGCTGCTCATTGCCGTGCTCGGCCCAAGGATGCAGCGGTAGGCTCGTCCGATGGCAAAGGGCATCGAGGGGCCGAGGGGCATCCAGAAGGTCGGCGTCGTCGGCCTGGGGGCGATGGGCGGCGGCATCGCGCAACTCTGCGTCGAGGCGGGCATCGAGACGGTCGGGCGCGAGATCTCGCTCGAGCTCGCGGAGCAGGGGCGCGACCGCATCGGGCACTTTCTCACGCGCAAGGTCGAGAAGGGCCAGCTCGAGCAGGGCGCGCGCGACGCCGCCGTCGGACGGCTCACGCTCACCGCCGACCTCGCGGATCTCGCCGACTGCGACCTCGTGATCGAGGCGATCGTCGAGGCGATCGAGCCCAAGCAG
>DATEXK010000510.1:0-2167 GCA_035257065.1 Gaiellaceae bacterium
CCGGACCCGTTAGGCGGGAACGGCGAGGAGTTGGATGCAGATGCCCGGAACGCGACAGAAGCTGGACGCCATTCTCCGCGAGCGGATCGCGGTACTCGACGGCGCCTGGGGCGTGCTGATCCAGGGCCAGGTACGCGGCGAGCAGGCGTATCGAGGCGAGCGGTTCCGCGACCATCCA
The DNA here is from genome assembly GCA_035257065.1 of Gaiellaceae bacterium. Classification (GTDB taxonomy): domain Bacteria; phylum Actinomycetota; class Thermoleophilia; order Gaiellales; family Gaiellaceae; genus Palsa-739. Next base: position 179 of record DATEXK010000510.1, read on the forward strand.
CGCGACGTCGCGGGCGATCCCGACCTGCTGAACCTCACCCGGCCGGACGTCGTCGCACGCATCCACGACGAGTACTTCGCCGCAGGGGCGGACATCGCGACGACCAACACCTTCACGGCGACGACCATTGGGCAGTCCGACTACGCCCTCGAGGATGCCGTGTACGAGATGAACGTCGAGGGCGCGCGGATCGCGAGGCGCGCCGCCGACGAGTGGACGGCGCGGACGCCCGACAAGCCGCGCTTCGTTGCGGGCGCGATCGGCCCGCTCAACGTGACGCTCTCGCTGTCGCCGCGCGTCGACGAGCCGTCGTATCGCGCTGTCACGTTCGATGCGGTCCGCGACGCGTACGCGCACCAGATGCGCGCGCTCCGCGAGGGTGGTGTCGACTTCTTCCTGATCGAGACCGTGTTCGACTCGCTCAACGCAAAGGCCGCGATCGTCGCAGCGCTCGACGAGCAGCCGGACGTTCCGCTCTGGCTCTCCTTCACCGCCGTCGACAAGAGCGGTCGCAACCTGTCGGGGCAGACGGCCGAGGCGTTCTGGACCTCCGTCGAGCACGCGCGCCCGCTCGTCGTCGGCGTCAACTGCTCCCTCGGAGCGGCCGACATGCGGCCGTTCGTCGAGGACATCTCGAAGCATGCGACGACCTGGGTCTCGTGCTACCCGAACGCCGGTCTTCCCAACGAGTTTGGCGGCTACGACGAGCAGCCGCACGACACGAGCAGCGTGCTCGGCCAGTTCGTGCGCGACGGCCTCGTGAACATCGTCGGCGGTTGCTGCGGCACGACGCCGGAACACATCCGTGCGATCGTGGCCGCAGTCGAGGGTGTTGCGCCGCGGCGCGTGCCGGAGCCCGTTGCAGGCACGGTCTTCAGCGGCCTCGAACCGTTCGCGATCACGCCCGACACCAACTTCGTGATGGTCGGCGAGCGCACGAACGTCACCGGCTCGGCACGCTTCCGGCGTCTGATCGAGAGCGACGACTACAACGCGGCGCTCGAGGTCGCGCTCGAGCAGGTGCGCGGCGGCGCGAACCTCCTCGACGTGAACATGGACGCCGACCTGCTCGACGGCCCGTCAGCGATGACGCGGTTCCTGAATCTCATTGCGACGGAGCCCGAGGCGGCGCGGCTGCCGATCATGGTCGACAGCTCGCGCTGGAGCGTGCTCGAGGCGGGGCTCAAGTGCCTCCAGGGCAAGGGTGTCGTCAACTCGCTCAGCCTGAAGGAGGGGGAGGAGCCGTTCCTCGAGCAGGCGCGCATGGTGCGCCGCTACGGCGCGGGCGTCGTCGTCATGGCGTTCGACGAGCAGGGACAGGCCGAGACGGTCGAGCGCAAGGTCGCGATCTGCGAGCGCGCGTACCGACTGCTCGTCGACGTCGTCGGCTTCCCGCCCGAGGATCTCGTCTTCGACATGAACATCCTCGCCGTCGCGACGGGCATCGAGGAGCACAACGGCTTTGCGAAGGCGTTCATCGAGGCGTTGCCGCTGCTGAAGGAACGCTGCCCCGGCGCGAAGACGAGCGGCGGCGTCTCGAACCTCTCCTTCTCCTTCCGCGGCAACGACGCCGTGCGCGAGGCGATGCACTCCTCGTTCCTCTACCACGCGATTCGCGCGGGCCTCGACATGGCGATCGTCAACGCGGGCCAGCTCGTGCTCTACGAGGACATCCCGCCCGACCTGCTCGAACGCGTCGAGGACGTCATCTTCGGTCGCCGCCCCGACTCCACCGAGCGGCTCGTCGAGTACGCCGAGACCGTGCGCGGTGGGGCCACGGTGCGCGAACGCGATCTGGGCTGGCGCGAGGCGACGGTGCAGAAGCGGCTCGAGCACGCGCTCGTGCACGGCATCGTCGACTTCATCGAGGAGGACGCCGAGGAGGCGCGGCTCGAGTACGAGCGCCCGCTCGAGGTGATCGAAGGCCCGTTGATGGAGGGCATGAAGGTCGTCGGCGACCTCTTCGGAGCCGGGAAGATGTTCCTGCCG
>DATEXK010000511.1:0-3676 GCA_035257065.1 Gaiellaceae bacterium
TGGTCACCCGCAGTCGGCGCGATGATCGGATTGCCTCTCCCCGTCGTCCCGTACCTGCGGGAGGTTGGCTTCACGACGCCCTTGCCGGGCGCCGGTAGGCCGCCGCTGACGATCGACTTCACCACGAGCTTCTACTTCCACGGCGAGGGCGAAGGGCTGCTGTTCGGGATGGCGGATCCCGCGCAGCCGCCGGGGTTCGATACGCCACGCGACCCGGAGTGGCTCGAGAAGGTCGTCGGCGTGGCCGAGCGACGCGCGCCGGCGCTCTGCGATGCCGGGATCGCCGGCGGCTGGTCGGGCTTCTATGAGGCGACACCCGATCACAACGCCCTGATCGGCGAGTGGGACGGTGTCTCGCGCTTCCTCTACGCGACCGGGTTCTCCGGCCACGGGTTCCTCCAGGGTCCTGCCGTCGGCGAGATCGTGCGCGACCTGGTGCTCGAACGCTCGCCCTTCGTCGACGTGGGGCCGCTGGCGGTCGAGCGGTTCTCGGCGGGCAGCTTGCGACCGGAGCACAACATCATCTGATCCCGGTGGCGGGGCTGGGTCTACGAGCTCGTGCGTCCTTCGTCCGGCCTGTGACGGTCTCGTCGCGATTCGGCGTCGTCCGGGCCCGCTGAGCGAGTGTCGGATGATGGGCGCACCTGGGATCGAACCAGGGACCTCTCGCATGTGAATCACGTGAATCACGCGCCAAGGTTCGCCGTGCGTCGCCGCCTGACGCGAGATCCACGTGTTCTCGCCGAACTGGCGCCTCTGGAAAGTGAGGAGCGGGCTCGTCCTCCTTGCAACGCCAGCCCGGGAGGACGGCGGGGTGCCCCCGATCGGCGCAAAGACTCTGCTCCTCTTCGGCATGGACGACGAGTGCACCGGCTCCGTGCTCGAGTAGGTCGCGCACGACCGCCCGTCCGGCTTTGCCGCTCCCTCCAGTGACGACGATCCTCACGGCCGGCGCTCCCGTAGCTTCGCTACCTGGTCGCGGACGAGACCATGCGCCTGACCGGACCCGTTGACTCGCGTACGACGAGCTCGCCGCCGATCAGGATCTGGCGCTCGCCGGGGGCGCGGCCCGTAAGCTGCTCGATCAGCATCTCGGCGGCGAGGCGCCCCGCCTCGAACGCCGGCCATTCGATCCCCGTGAGCGCCGGCGTCAGCATCTCCGCGAACTGCGCCTCGATCACCGAGACGATCGAGAAGTCGTCGGGGACGTGCAGGCCGGCCGCCCGCAGCGCTCCGAGCAGACCCGTGAACTGCCAGCCGGTCGTGATCGCCGCTGTGCAATCGGGCTCCGTCCGCAAGAGCTCGGTCGCGACTGCGAACGCCTCCGCGGCCGGGTGCGAGCAGGGGAGGTGAATGCCGCGGATGCCGAGGGCGCCGGTCGCCTCCTCGAAGACGTCGCGGGCGATCAGCGCCGCGTTGTAGCCGGCGTCGAGCTGATCCTGGGGGAAGTTGAAGAGCGCGACGCAGCGGTGCCCGAGCTCGGCGAGGTACGCGAGGCCCTTCTCCACCGCGGCGCCGGTGTCGACATCGACGAAGCTGATCCCGGTGGTGTCCGCGGTGCGGCCGATCAGGGTGAACGAATGGCCCCCCGCCTTGAGGCGCTCGATCCTGCGGTCGTGCGCGAGCGTCTCCATCAGGATCACGCCATCCGCCCGCCCCAGCTCGACGACGCGGGCGATGGTCTCCGGATCGGCGGGTGAGGTCGAGAGCAACAGCGCGTAGTCGCTCGCGCTCGTCTCCTGCGTGGCGCCGGCGACGAACGTCTGCTGCACCGGGATGAGCTGCCACCGCGGGGACGGCAGGAAGAGCGCGATGGTGTGGGAGTTGCCGCTTGCCAAAGCGCGTGCTGGGCCGTGCGGGCGGTAGTCGAGTTCCTCGACCGCCGCGAGCACGCGCTCACGAATCTCCGGAGAGACCGTTCGCTTACCGCTCAGGACGTACGAGACGGTGCTGAGCGCGACACCGGCACGCTCGGCGATCTGGGCCATCGTCGGAGACCTCATGTCGCTCATCGAGACGATTCTGGCAGGACTTCCGGCTGGTTTCTTGACCATCGTCGGGGGGTCTGTTATCTTGCGAAGCGCTTCGCGAAGCGCTTCGAAAGATCATAGCGCTTCGCGGCAATCACGCTCGACCCGCAGTCATGCGAGAGCAGGAACTGGCTACTGAAAGGTCACGGACAGCGGCATGACGTCCGTTCAGACAATCGGCTCGAGCATCGCGCCCACAGCTTCCGCTCGCCTGCGACTCCGCCCGATCGACGGCTGCGGCGTCGTCATCCGGGACGGGCTGCTCGCGGACCGCCAGCGGGTGAACCGGGAGGTCACACTTCTCCGCGGTGCCGAGGAACTCGAGCGCGCCGGGACACTCGACAATCTGCGGATCGCTGCGGGACGGGTGTCGGGCGATCGTCGGGGCATGGTCTTCAGCGACTCCGACGTCTACAAATGGCTCGAGGCGCTCGCCTGGGAGACCCAGCGCGAGCCGGACGGGGAGCTCGAGCGGCTTGCGAGCGAGACGACGGAGCTCGTCGCGGCCGCCCAGCAGCCGGACGGCTATCTGAACAGCTACTGGCAGCTCGACGGCCGCGAGCGCTGGAGCGACCTCGAGATGGGCCACGAGCTCTACTCCGCAGGTCACCTGATCCAGGCGGGCATCGCCGCTGCGCGGACCGGCTCTCCCCGCCTCCTGGAGGTCGCGCGCGGCTTTGCCGATCTGCTCGTCGACGTCTTCGGGTCCGACACGGATCCCCGGACGGACGGCCACTCGGAGATCGAGGTCGCGCTCGTCGAGCTCTACCGCGAGACCGCGGATCGCCGCTACCTCGAGCTCGGAGACAAGCTCACCAGCCGTCGCGGCTTCGGGTTCTTCGCCGGCGGCCGCTTCGACCTCCCCTACTACCAGGACGTCGAGCCCGTGCGCGAAGCCCGCTCGATCGTCGGCCATGCGGTGCGCGCTCTCTATCTCGCCGCGGGGGTGACCGACCTCTACGCGGAGACGGGCGACGAGACGCTGCTCGAGGCGATGCTCTCGCAGTGGGACGACCTCGTCTCGACGAAGATCTACCTCACCGGCGGGATCGGCTCGCGCCACTACGACGAGTCGATCGGCGAGCCCTACGAGCTGCCACCCGATCGCGCCTATTGCGAGACCTGCGCCGCCATCGCGAGCATCATGTGGAACTGGCGGCTGCTGCTGGTCACCGGCGAGAGCCGCTTCGCGGATCTGATCGAGCGGACGCTCTACAACGGCTTCCTCGCAGGGCTCTCGCTCGACGGCGGGTCGTTCTTCTACGCGAACCCGCTGCAGTCGCGCGGCGGCCACGCGCGGCACTCGTGGAATCCCGTCGCCTGCTGTCCGCCGAACATCATGAGGCTGCTCGCGTCGCTGCACCACTACCTCGCCACGACGAGCGACGGTGGCGTCCAGCTCCATCAGTACGCAACCTCGACGATTCGCGCCGTCTGTCCGGCCGCAGGCCCCGTCGAGCTGGCGGTCGAGACGGGCTACCCGTGGTCGGGGTCCGTGACGGTCGAGGTGGTCGCGTGCGGCGACGCGGAGTGGACGCTCTCGCTTCGGGTGCCGGCGTGGGCGCGCGGCGCCGTCGTCGACGGCCGGCCGGTCACCCCGGGATACGCGGCGCTGACGCGGCGCTGGCGCCCCGGCGACCGCGTCG
>DATEXK010000512.1:0-7499 GCA_035257065.1 Gaiellaceae bacterium
TCGCCGGCGGCGAGCCGGCGCTCGAGCTCCTCGATCGTCACCGGCTCCACGCGCTCCTCGCCGCCGCCCTCGCGCCAGCCTGCGATGTCGAAGATCCCGACCGCCTGGAGCGCGCGGCCGGCGCGGCGAGCCTCTTCCTCACTGCCCGCGTCGAGCACGATCGGCTGCTCCGGCAGGACGAAGGCCGCCTTCGTGCCGAAGCTCGAGCCGGAGACGGGCACGTTGACGGCGCCGGGCCGGTGTCCGGCCGCGAAGACGCGCGCCGGGCGCACGTCGAGCACGGCTGCATCTGCGGCGTCGTCGACGTGGCTGAGCGGAGGCTGTGCCGCGAGGAACGGCCCGCGATTGAGCTCGACGATGTGCTCCATGTTCGCCGGGCGGGGCGGTTGCGGGCCGGCGGCTTTTGCGAGGAACTCGTCGTGCGACTCGCCGAGCGCGTGGTTGAAGCGGCGCTCGAAGCCGATCGTCGTCGACGCCTTCGAGCTCATCGCGGCCCCGCACAGCGATCCGGCAACGTGCCCCGGATAGACCTCGACCCCGTCGCCGAGATCGACGAGCCGGCGCAGGGAGTGGAAGAGCCCCTCGGCCCCGTCGAGCGCCTCGACCGCAAGATCGGGCCGTGCCGCATCGCCGACGAAGAGCGAGTCGCCCGTGAGCACGAGCCACGGCTCGTCACCGCGCGAGCGGTCGATCACCGCGAAGGCGCAGTGCTCCGGCCGGTGTCCCGGCGTGTGCAGCGTGCGCACGAGGACGTCGCCGAGCTCGATCTCGGTGCCGTCGGTGAGCGCCTCGTGCGGAAACGCGGCCTCTGCGGCCTCGTGAACCCGTACCGGCAGGCCGTGCTCGAGCGCGAGGCGGCCGTGACCGGAGACGTGGTCGGCGTGGGTGTGCGTCTCGAGCACTCCGACGAGCCGGACGCCCCGGCGCGTGCAGGCGTCCAGATACCGCTCGATTGCGTAGGCAGGGTCGACGACGACGGCGACTCCTGCGTGCTCGTCCCCGACGATGTACGACCCGCAGCCGAGGTCGTCGTCGATGAACTGTTCGAACAGCACTTCCCCGACGCTAGCAACGGCTGCGGCTATATCTCCTGAAGTGCGTACCGCCCGGACGGCTCTGCTCCTGCTCCTCGTCTTTCTCATGGCGCCTGCCGCGGCCTGGGCGCACGCGAGTCTCGTCCGGACGGATCCGGCCAACGGCGCCGTGCTGGCGCACTCGCCCGCGGAGGTCCGCGTGACCTTCGACAGCACGGTGCGCCCCGGGCCGGGGATCGCGGCGATCCGCAACGGCGGAGCTTCGGTGCTCGCGGGTCAGGCGCGCGTCACCGGCGCGAAGACGCTCGTCGTCCCGCTGCGGCGCGGACTGGCCGACGGGGACTACTCCGTCCGCTGGTCGGTCATCTCCGACGACGGTCATCTCGAGTCGGGCGTGCTCGCGTTCGGCGTCGGGATCGGCCGGGCGCCCCCGATCGCCGGTCTGACTGCGGAGGCGACGGGCCCGACCGCCGACAGCGTGGGCGCCCGCTGGCTTTTCTTCGCCGGCGTGCTCGGCGCGGCGGGCATGGCGCTCTTCATGTTCGTCGTCCGGCCGCGGGAGCTCGAGCGCATTCCGATCGTCGTCTCGACCGCAGGCGTCCTTGCGGCCCTCGGGGCTGCGCAGGAGATCCATCGAGTGGGCCTCTCCACCCGCGACGGCAAGGCGCTCGGTGCCGGTTTCGTCATCGCACTCGTCGTCGCGACGTTGGGCGCCGCCGCAACACTCGACCGTCGTGCGCTCCGGCCCGCGCTCGTGACCGCGCTGTTGCTCGCGATCGTCCCGTCGTTCTCCGGCCATGCGCTCGATCAAGGGCTCTCACGCGTCAACGTCGTCGCCGACGTGCTGCACGTGCTGGCGGCGGCGGGGTGGATCGGGGCGCTCGTCGGTCTCGTCGCGGTTCGTGGTGCAGAGCTCCGTCGTGTCGGTGCGCTCGCGCTCGCGTCTGTTGCGGTGCTCGGCGCGACCGGGATCACGCGTGCGGTGTTCGAGCTGACCGGCGTTGCACAGCTCTGGGAGACGGGGTACGGCCGCACGTTGCTCGTCAAGACCGGCCTGCTGCTCGGAGCGCTCGTGTTCGGTTGGCTGTTGCGGGAGCGCGTGCAGTACCGGGCGGCCGCCGAGCTCCTGCTCGTCGTGGCCATCGTCGTCGCGGTCTCCGTGCTCGTCGAGCTCAGGCCGGGACGCAACATCGAGTCGGCGGCCCGCGCCGTGGCGCAGGCGTCGCAGCCCTCGGCGCCGCCTCCGCCTCCTCCCGCAGGAGCGCTTGTGCTCGCGCGCGAGGCGGGCTCTCTCGGCGTCGCGGTCGAAGCCGAGCCGCAGCGCGTCAGCGCGATCGTCTTGTCGCCGGCCGGAGGTGGACTGAGTGGGCTCGACGTCGAGATCGACGGCCGGAGCGCCCGCGCGTGCGGCAGCGGGTGCTACTCGGTCGGCGCCGCTCCCGGCGGCGCCGTGACCGTGGCGGTCGCCGGCTTCGGGCCGACGCAAACGCTGCGTTTCGTGCTGCCCGCGCAGGCTCCCTCCGCGGACGCGCTCGTCCGGCGTGTCGACGCTCGGTTCCGTGCGCTGCACAGCGTCACCTACAGTGAACGGCTTGCCTCCGATGAGACGCATGCGCTCGTCGCGCAGTGGCGGCTCGAAGGGCCGAACAGGGTCGAGTACTCGATCACCGGCGGCGCACAGGGCATCGTCGTCGGCAACCGTCGCTGGGACCGAGATACGCCGCACGGACGCTGGATCGAATCCGAGCAGACGCTGCTCACCCAACCTGCAACACAGTGGAGGTATGCAGCGAACGCGCGCGTCATCGCGCAGACGCCGTCGACGACGACCGTCTCATTCGCCGATCCGACGATCCCCGCCTACTTCACCGTCACGCTCGACCGGCGGACGCTGCGGCCGCGCGTCATGCATATGACGGCGTCCTCGCACTTCATGACCGACAGCTATCTCAGCTTCAACGAGCCACGGGCGATTCGCCCGCCCCGCTGACGTGCTCCTCCTCGAGGAGCCGCCAGACGTACCAGCCGATGGCGATGAGGAAGACGAGCGTCTGCTCGGCGTTCATCAGGATGCCGCCGAGATTCTGGTCACGTGCCGGTGAGAAACCCCAGAGCCGTGGGGCGTCGACGTAGAACGAGTAGAACGGCCGGCTCGAGAAGATGAAGGCGAGCCCGAGAAACGACGACGCGACGAAGCCCGCGCCGAGGTATGCGAGCGCGCCGGGGACCGAGAGTCGCCCGCTGACGATCGGCCACCAGAAGAGCAGCCCGGCGAGCATGAGCACGCCGTGCTCGATGTTCAGCGCCCAACCCGACTCGAGCGCCCAGTTGTAGAAGCCGGCGAGGTGCGTTCCGTACCACGCGATGAGCCAGGCAGGCAGTGCGTAGCGCGCGCGGATGTAGCGGGCGCCGCGACGGTTGAGCGCATCGCGCATCGCCGGCGTCAGCCCGAGCAGGACGAGCAACGGCGCGATGTCGGCGATCAGCGCGTTTTGCAGCAGGTGGACGAGCAGCAACCGATGTGCCGCGATCGTCTCGAGAGGCGAGTTCAGCGACGCTGCGACGAGGAAGAGCCCGCCACCGAAGCACAGCACCTTCCAGCGCTCGGGGCGGTCGTTGCGTGCCGCCCAGACGTAGGCTGCCGTCGCGGCTGCCGCCAGTACGAGGAACGCCGGCTCGAACGAGAAGTCGGTGGCGCTCACGCGGTCGCCAGGCGCGGGTGGCGCAACCGCGGGCGCAGCACCAGGAAGGCGAAGGTTCCGAGCACGAGCAGCTGCTCCACCATCATCACGACGCCTGCGAGCTTCTGGTCTGTGTGTGCCGAGAACCCGTAGGCGCCGCGATACAAGGGATAGAGCGGATGGAACGAGAACACGAGCACGTCGGTGAGTATCTGGCCGGCGGCGAACATCGCCGCGGCAAGTGCGATGCGGCCGCCCGGAGTGAGTCTCCGGTGCGAGCCGGGATCGATGAGCAGCGTCCACACGAGCAGGCCGGCGAACATCAAGCACGCATGCTCGAGGTCGTGCACGTACGGATGTAGCAGCGCGTTGATGTAGAGCCTCGGGATGTGCCAGAAGGCGAGGTTCGCCGCCCAGAGCCCGAACGCGACGCGAGGGCGCAGCAGGAACGACACAATCGCGCGCACGTCGCGGTCACGTGCGATCGGCCCGAGGATCCGCGGGGGAAGCATGAACATCATCAGCGGACCGCGGACGGCGACGACGGTCAGGGCGATGCCGAGATCGCTGATCAGCACGTGCTGGAGCATGTGCACCCAGAGCAGATGGTTCTCCCCGATCGTGTCGATCGGCGAGATCAGGCCCATCAGGATGATGAAGATGCCTGCGCCGAACAGCCCCACGCGCGTCCATGGCGCGAGATCGGCCCGTCCGCGCCGCCGGAGGCGCAACCAGCCGTGCAGGAAGAGGACGCAGGCGAGCCCGATCGCCGCGAACACCGCAGGGGGAGCCGTCCAGACTGCGTGGGCGAGGAGCACAGGTGGAAGTCTGCCCGTTGCGGAGCTATAGCCCGAGGAGGCGCGCGATCACCATGCGCTGCACCTCGTTCGTGCCCTCGCCGATCTCGAGGATCTTCTGGTCGCGGTACAACCGCGAGATCGCGAGCTCCTCCATGAAGCCGTAGCCGCCGTGGATCTGCAGCGCGGAGTTCACCACTCGGTTCGACAGCAGGCCGGTGTAGAGCTTCGCCTGCGCCGCCGCGAGCGCGAACGGCTTGCCCTGATCCTTCAGCCACGCGGCGCGGTAGACGAGCTGGCGCCCTGCTTCGATCTCGGTCGCCATGTCCGCGAGCTGGAACTGGATGGCCTGGAACTTCGAGATCGGCCTGCCGAACTGCTGTCGCTTCTGCGCGTACGCGAACGCAAGGTCGTACGCGCCCTGGGCGAGCCCGACGCCCATCGACGCGACGGAGATACGGCCGCCGTCGAGGATCTCCATGAATTGCTGGAAGCCCTTGCCGCGCTCACCCAGCAGATTGGCCTCGGGCACGCGGCAGTCCTTGAACAACAGCTCTCGTGTGTCGGACGCGTGCCAGCCGAGCTTGCGCATCGGCGCCGAGAGCTCGTAGCCCGGCGTGCCGTTCGGGACGATCACGTTCGACGTCTCGCCGTCTGCGGTGAGCGCGGTGATCGTCACGCAGGCGGTGATGTCGGTGCCCGAGTTCGTGATGAAGATCTTCGTGCCGTTCACGACGAGCTCGCCGTCGCGCAGCTCGGCACGCGTGTTGGTTGCGCTCGCGTCCGAGCCGGCGTCCGGCTCGGTCAACCCGAACGCGGCGAGCCTCCGTCCTGACGCGAGCTGGGGCAGCCACTCTTGCTTCTGCGCGTCGTTGCCGAAGAGGTAGATCGGCATCGTTCCGAGTGACGTGTGCGCGGCGACGGTGATCGCAACGGACGAGTCGATGCGCGTCAGCTCCTCGATCGCGATCGCGTACGACAGCGTGTCGGCGCCGGCGCCGCCGTATTCCTCGGGGATCGGAATGCCCATCAGGCCGAGCTCTGCGAGCTCCGCGACGATCTCGTACGGGAACCGCTCCTCACGGTCGAGCTCTTCGGCGACGGGCGCGACGCGCGTCACGGCAAAGTCGCGCACCGTCCGCCGGATGAGCTCCTGCTCGTCGGTCAGCTCGTAGTTCATGCGTAGCCCTCGGCGAGCTCGGCGATCAGTCGCACGCCGTAGCCCGTGCCGCCCGGGACGCCGAGGTAGTCGCCGCGCGAGCGCTCGAAGAAGCCGGGGCCTGCCATGTCGATGTGCGCCCACGGCCCCTCGCCGGCGAACTCCTCGAGGAACTTCGCCGCGAGCACGGGGCTGCCCTGGCGGAGCAACGAGGCGTTCTTCAGGTCGGCGAAGGTCGAGTCCACATACCGACGGTAACGCGAATGGAGCGGGAACGGCCAGACAAGGTCACCGCTACGGTTGCCTGCGGCCAGGATCCGGTCCCGCCACTCGTCGTCGTTGGCGAAGAGTCCCGCATAGAGATCCCCCAGCGCGAGCTCCATGGCGCCCGTCAGTGTCGCGAGGTCGAGCACGTGGGTCGCGCCTTCCCGTCGTGCGTACCAGAGGGCGTCGGCGAGTACGAGCCGTCCTTCCGCGTCGGTGTTCGTGATCTCGATCGTCTTGCCGTTTGCCGCTCGCAGGATGTCACCGGGCCGGAACGCGTTGCCGCCGGGAAGGTTCTCGGCGGCGGCGAGCACGGCGACCGCGCGCACGGGCAGCTCGAGCGCGGCCACCGCGCCCATGCCGTGCAGTGTCCCGGCGCCGCCCGCCATGTCCCCCTTCATGTCCTCCATGTGCGCCGGCGGCTTCAGCGACAGGCCGCCGGAGTCGAACGTGATGGCCTTGCCGACGAGTCCGAGCAGGACGTCGGCGCGCGTGGGGGAGGGCGGCTCGTAGCGCAGCACGATCAGTCGCGGCTCGTTGCGGCTGCCGGCGCCCACAGCAGCGAGCGCGCCCATGCCGAGCTCGTCGATCTCGCGCGGGCCGAGAATCTCCGCCGTCAGGTGCTCGTGCTCGCCGGCCAGCCCGACAGCGTGCTCGGCGAGTGTCTGCGGGTTGAGCTCGTTCGGCGGCATGTTGGCGAGATCGCGCGCGCGGTTCGTCCGCTCCGCGACGAGTGCAGCTCGTCCCGCGGCGTCGCGAAGCTCAACAGTGTCGAAATGACCGAGGACGATGCGCTCGAACACCCGGGGTGTGCGGTCGTCCCGCGTCTTCCAGCGGCCGGGGGCATAGCTGCCGAGGATGGTCCCTTCGACGAGTGCGCGAGCCTGGTCCCCGAGCGGCAAGGGCAGCGTGTCGTCGAGCAACCAGCAGAGGGTGCCACCGACGTTGGAGAGCGCGCCGGCGGCTGCGGCGCCGGCGGTGCGGAGCGCGTCGAGGTCGACGCGGTCGCGGTCGCCGATGCCGACCGCGACGACGCGTGGGGTCTCGAGCTCGCCGTCGAGGTGGAGCACGAGCGCCTCGCCCGGATCGCCCCGTAGCACGCCGCTCGCAAGCAGGCGGGTCAGCCGGCCGTGGAGCTTCTCGTCGACGATCCGGCCACCTTCGCCGCCGAGCCCGTGGGGCGCCTGCGCGACCGGCACGGCGAGCGCGTCGGCCTTCGTCTGGCCCGGCAAGCCGATCTCGATCGTGACCCCCATGGCGGCGGCGATGCTACCCGAGCGGGTTCAGACCTCGGCGCCGGGTGGCGGCCCAGCAACGTAGACTCGCGCTTGAATCCCGAGTCAATCAATGAGCCCAAGGAGTGAGAGATGGCAGACGCCGTCCAGGAGTTCTTCGCCAATCTCGAGTCGAAGACCGACACGGAGAAGACCGCCGGCATGAGCAACTCGTACGTCTTCGACATCGAGGGCGTCGGTGAGTGGAAGGTCGACGTGGACGACGGCAAGGTCACCGTCACCGAGGGTGGTGGCGACGCCGACGTCGTGATCTCGACGTCTCAGGAGAC
>DATEXK010000513.1:0-3177 GCA_035257065.1 Gaiellaceae bacterium
CGATGCATCCGACACCGACGCGGCAGTCGAGAGCTCGCCAATGACGGCGGCCGAGACGAGCCAGGCAGAAGCGGATCTCGGCATCGTCGATCCGAGCTGCGACCCGGTGCAGAACACGTGCACAGCGCCGCTGCTGCCGTAGTCGCAGCGAACCGAGTTAGACGCAGAACACACGAAGGGCGCCGGCAACGGCGCCCTTCGTGTTGCAGGCGCAGTCGCAGAAAACGGCCCCGAAAATGCCTCGTCCCCGTGAACCCGAGGGCCCACAGGGACGTGGCATGCGGAATTTCTCACGGTGGATACCGCGTGTCAAGTGCCCGCCCGCGCAGCCGTGGCGATCTCGCGAGCCTTGGCCGCGCGGACCGACGCCGACAGGCCGGCAATGTCGTACGCGCCGTAATGGCGGCGGCCGTTGACGAAGAAGGTCGGCGTTCCCGAGACGCCGCTGAGGTCGGCGCTGTCGACGTCGTCCGCGACGCGCGCGGCGTAGTCGTGCGTTCGCAGCTCCTCGTTGAAACGCTCCGCGTCGAGGCCGAGCGAGCGCGCGTAGCCCTCGAGGTCGGACGGGCGCAAGGCATCCTGGTGCTGGAACAACAGGTCGTGCATCTCCCAGAACGCGCCCTGCTCGGCCGCCGCCTCGGCCGCCTCCGCGGCGCGCTGGGCGTGCGGGTGCACGTCGGCGAGGGGGAGGTGGCGCCAGACGTAGCGCACGTCGCCGAAGTCCGACAGCAGCTCGCGGATGACGGATTCGGCCCGGCCGCAGTACGGGCACTCGAAGTCGCCGTACTCGACGAGGGTCACGCGGGCGTCTGCGGACCCACGGATGTGGTCGCGCTCCGGGTCGACCTCTGCCGCGAGGTCGACGATCGCCTCCGCCGGCCCGACGATCAGCCGCGCCCGGAGCGCCACCGGGAGCAGCGCTGTCGCACGGAAGACGAGCCACGAGAGCAGAGCGGCGCACACCGCAGCGCTGAGCACGCCGAGCTTCGCTTCCTGGAGCTGCGCACCGTGGAACGCAAGGCTCGCGATCAGGATCGACACGGTGAACCCGATGCCGGCGATCGCACCGCCGCCGGCGAGCGCCGCCCAGCCGACCGGCAGGCGCAACCGGCCACGGCTGAGCCGCGTCGCGAGCCACGAAGCGCCGACGATCCCCACGGGCTTGCCGGCGACGTAGGCGACGAGGATCCCGAGCGTGATCGGAGACGAGAACGCGCGCGAGAGAAAGGCGCCGTCGATCGGGATGCCCGCGTTCCCCAATGCGAACAGCGGCACGATCACGTAGCTCGACCACGGGTGGTAGAGGTGCTGCAGCCGCTCGTTCGGCGAGATCGCGTACTCGAGCCCCACCTGCGCCGAGCGTGCAAGCTCGGGCGTCGGCTGCTCGCGGAACAGCCGGAACAGGTCGGTGGCGCGCTCGAGGTCGACGCGGGCCGCAGGGTACGCATACGTGAGGAGGCCCATCACGAGCCCGACGATCACGGGGTCGACGCCCGACTTGAACACCGCGACCCACATCGCGGCGCCGAGCACGGCGTAGACGAGCCCTTGCCGGACGCCGAGGTAACGCAGCACGAGCACGACGACGAGGAAGCCGGCTGCCGCGGCGAGCGGGACGGCGTTGAGGCTTGTCGTATAGACGGTCGCAATCACGAGCAGCGCCACGATGTCGTCGACGACGACGACCGTCAGCATGAAAGCCCGCAGTCGGCCGGAGAGCTGCGGCCCGACGAGAATGAGCACGCCGAGGGCGAAGGCGGTGTCGGTCGACATCGCTGTCCCCCAGCCGTGCGCCGACGCATGGCCGGCGTTGATCGCGAGGTAGATCCCGATCGGCACGGCCATCCCGCCGAGCCCGGCGAGCAGCGGCAACGCGAAGCGCCGGCGCTCGCGCAGCTCCCCCATGTCGAACTCGCGGCGCGCCTCGAGCCCGACGACGAAGAAGAAGAACGTCATCAGCCCGTCGTTGACCCAGTGCTGGACATCCTGCGACAGGCCGGCGCCGCCGATGCGGATCGACAACTCCGTCGACCAGACGTCGCCGTACGACGACGCGTCGACGTTGACCCACAGAAGCGCCGCGATCGTCGCGGCCAGAAGGACGACCGCACTGCCCGTCTCGGTGCCGAGGAACTCGCGCAACGGCGTACCGACGTTGCGCGACCAGGCGGTGCGATCTTCCATCACGGGATTCTGAACGCGGACGTCAGCGTGTGGTCGCAGCAAGCGCACGCCGGCGCTCGAAGCGGTCGACCCGGCCGCCGGTCGCGACTGTCCGCTCGACGCCGGTGTACGCCGGGTGGCAGCGCGCACAGACGTCGACCGTCAGGTCGCTCGCCGTCGACCGCAGCTCGAACGTCGTGCCGCAGGACGCGCACACGACGGTCGTCGCGTGGACCTCCGGCTGGATTGTCTTCTGCATCTCGGGTCCTCCTCGATTACTTGACTACACAAGTAAACGACCGGGACTGCGGGTTATTCCGTCCCGGCCTACCCCTCTTGCGCGCGACCCCACGCGGTAACGGGGATCGCGGGAGCTCCCGGCGGGGTCGATCATGGTCCTATGGTTCTGCGGCCAGCACACGCCCTGAGCGTGCCCCGAAGCGCCCGGTTCCTCTTCGTCGCGGTCGGCCTGCTCTTCGTGGCCTATACGGCGCACGCGGTGACGAACGTCGGCGGTGACGGGCTCGATCCGTTCTTCCAGAATTGGATCAGCGACGCGATTCCGGTGGGCTGCGCGCTGATCTGCCTCGTGCGTGCTTGGCACGTCCCGGCGGAACGGTGGGCGTGGGTGCTCGTGGGGCTCGGGATCGCGCTTTGGTCCTGCGGCGACGTCTACTACTCGCTCTTCCTCGCCGATCGAGTTCCGATGCCGATTCCCTCCGTCGCGGACGGCTTGTGGCTCAGCGAGTACCCGCTCTCGGTCGTGGCCATCGTGCTGCTGATGCGTTCACGCCAGGCCACTGCAGGCGCGCGGGTCTGGCTCGACGGCGCCATCGCGGGCCTCGCGGTCTCGGCCGCAACCGCTGCGCTCATCCTCCCGTCGGTGCTCGGCGCCTCGGCCCATGCGACAACGGCGGAGTTCTTGACGAACGTCGCCTATCCGGTAGGGGACATGGTCATGCTCGGCACGATCGGCGCGGCAATGGCTGTCCGCCACTGGCGCGCCAACGGCAT
>DATEXK010000514.1:0-5138 GCA_035257065.1 Gaiellaceae bacterium
GTTCGACGGCCCGCGCGGTGCACGCAGCACCCCGAGCACCGACAGGCGCGCGCCCTGCGGCGGAGCACGACCCGGCGGCAGCTCGAGCAGCACCGGCTCGCGCGGCCGTTGCATTCCCCAGCGAACGACGAGCGCACGCACCCGCGTCTCGAATCGACCCGCTCGCGGCGGCTCCTCGAGCTCGACGACCGCCCGCGCGGCCGTCCCCACGCGCGGCAGCAACGCGCTGTGATCGAGCGTGCGAAGCCGCTCGCTCCCCCACCACCAGCCGAGCAGCGCGAGTGCGCACGCCGCGACGACGAGCGGAGAGCGGACGACGAGCGCGAGCGTGAGCAGCAGCGCGGCCGGGAGCACGGCGAGCCGCGCGACGTTAGCGGCGGCAAGGCCGCAACAGAGCGCCGCGGCGAGGAGATACGGCGTGCGGACCGTCACGGGAGCACGAGCCCTTTCAGCTGCTCGATCCTCGCCGGGCCGATGCCCGGAACTGCGTCGAGCTCGTCCACCGAATGGAAGGGGCCGTGAGCCTGCCGAAACGCGATGATCTTCGCCGCCGTCGCGGGTCCGATACCGGGTAACGCATCGAGCTGCTCGGGCGTCGCCGTGTTGAGATCGATCGGCGCCGACGGCGACGCCGGGCCGCCGGCCGCACCGGCGGCTGCTGATCCGCGCGTGGGAACGACGACCTGCTCGCCGTCGGCGAGCGGCGCCGCGAGGTTCACCAGCGCGGCGTCCGCCTTTGCGGTGACGCCTCCCGCCGCTGCAAGCGCGTCTGCGATCCGCGTTCCCGTCGGAACGCGCACGAGCCCCGGCCGGCGGACTTCTCCGACGACGTCCACGATGAGTTGCGCCTTCGCCGCATGCGCTGCGGCGACAGGCCGGACGAGCGGCACCGGAGGCGCGTTTGATCCACCATGACCGAGCAGGCGCGGCGCGAATGCCACCGCGACCCCGAGTACGACGACCGTGGCGAGCGCGCGGCGCTGCGTGACCGAGAAAGCCGGGAACTCCATGTCGTCCACTGTGGCGACGCAACCGTCACGGGCGTGTGCCGACTTTCCAGACTCACCGGATGGCCGACTCGGTGTTCTGGGTGGCGGACTCAGCCTGGGCGGCCGGGGACATCGTTTAGCCGCCGAGCTTCCGCTTATACGTCCGCGTTCAGCAGTTCGCGCACACGTAGGGCGAGATCTTCCCCGGAGAACGGCTTCTGGATGAAGGCGACGCCTGGCTCGAAGCCGCCGACCCGGATCACGACGTCGTCGGTATAGCCCGACATGTACAGGACTCTTGCGAGCGGCTGGTCGTCGCGCAAGGCTTTCGCGGTCTCGCGGCCGTTCATTCCCGGCATGACGAGATCGGTGAGGATCAGGTCGACGCTGTTGGGGTCGGCGTGTGCGAGCGAGACGGCCTCCTCCCCGCTTGCCGCCGCAACGATCCGGTAGCCGTGCCGTTCGAGCATGAGCGCTACGACCTTCTGTACGAGCGGGTCGTCCTCGACGAGGAGAATGGTCTCGGCGCCGCCCTCGGCCGGAGCGGAGGAGGTCTGTTCGGGCAGTTCCTCTGCGTCGGCGAGCGGGAGTTCGATCAGCAAGGTCGTTCCTTCGCCGGGCGTGCTCTCGACCGCGATCGAGCCGCCGCTCTGGTTGACGATCCCGTGCACCATCGACAAGCCGAGGCCGGTGCCCCCCGCCCCTTTCGTGGTGAAGAACGGTTCGAAGATCTGGGAGGCGGTGGCGGCGTCCATGCCGGTGCCGGTGTCACGGACTACGAGCAGAAGCGTTTGCCCGTCGGGGGAGGGACCGATCTCGATCGTAAGCGTGCCGCCGTCCGGCATCGCATCGGAGGCGTTGACGGTGAGGTTCGCGATCACTTGTTCCATCTGGGCCCGATCTGCGCGAACGAGTGCCGGGCGCTCCGGTAGCTGCGTGACCAGCTCGACGTTGCCGTGGATCAGCCGCCGGAGCATCGAGACCATTTCGGTGACGACCGCACCGAGGTCGAGAAGAACAGGGTTCAGCACCTGACGGCGACTGAAGGCGAGCAGTTGCGCGGTCAGGCCTCCGGCACGTCCGGCCGCCATCATGATCTCGTCGATCTCGGCGGTGTTGTCGGTGCCTTCGGCCGCTGCCAGGCGGGCCAGCTCGGCGTAGCCGCGGATCGCCAGGAGCAGGTTGTTGAAGTCATGCGCGACCCCGCCGGCGAGGCGGCCGACCACTTCCATCTTCTGCGCGTGCTGGAGCTGGTCTTCAAGCGCCACCTGCTCGGTCACATCACGCGAGTTCGAGACCAGATAGGACACCTCGCCGTCGGAGCCTCGACCGGGGGAAACGGTGCCTTCGAAGAGCCGGTAGCTGTCGTCAGCGGCGCGGAACCGGGCACGGAAACTCGACGACGGTTCGCCGTCGAGGGCCGCAGCGACCGCCGCCAAACAGGCCTGCAGGTCGTCGGGATGGATGAAGGCCGCGAAGTTCTGGCCGAGCAAGGACGCCGGATCGTGACCGAGAAGAACCTCGACCGCCGGTGAGACGAGCTGAAGCGTGCCGTCGGGGTCGAAGATGCCCAGCATGTCGCGGGAGCCTTCGAACACCAGCCGCCGCAACGCCTCGCCTTCTGCGAGCTCCCGCTGCGCCTGGCGCAGTTCGGTCACGTCCTCGATCTGGGCAACGGTGTACAGCAGCGACGCGTCCTCACCGCGAATGGCGGAGACGCTGACCTTGCAGAGCTTCGTCTCTCCGCCACGGGAGATGTAGCGCCTCTCGGTCACCCGTCTGAGCGACCCGCCCGAGCGCAAGGTATCGCGTCCGGCGGTAACTTCGGACCGATCGTCGGGATGGACGAAATCGGCGACGCATCTGCCGACAAGGTCGGCCGGTGTGTAGCCGAGCATGGTCGCGAAAGTAGCGTTGACGCGGAGGAACACTCCCTCCGGGTCGGCCAGCGTCATGCCGGTCACGGCGGTCTCGAAGGCGCCGCGGAAAAGAAGTTCGCTCTCGACGAGCCCGCTCTGCGTCTTGCGCAGCTCGGTGATGTCCTCTATCTGGGTGACAAAGTGAAGGAGCCGGTGGTCGGCGTCACGGACAGCGGAGACTCTGAGCCGCCCCCAGCGGATGCCCCCGTCCTTGTGCAGGTAGCGCTTCACGATCGTCCGTCGCGCGGCGTCATCGTCTTCGACCATCTCCGCCCGCATGTCGTCGGTTCGGGACACGTCGTCGGGGTGCGTGATCTCGTGGAAGGTGCGGCCGCTCAGCTCCTGAGCCGTGTAGCCGAGCATCCCGGCGAAGGACTGATTCACGCGCAGCAGCCTCCCTACCGGATCGACGATGAGCATGCCGGCCGCGGCATCGTCGAACGCGCTACGGAAGAGCTGTTCGGACTTCAGCGGCGCGCCTTGAGTTGTGCCCGGTACGTTCAGGTCGCCTGCGGGCACAGCAGGAGGCGCGTTCGCCTGCTCGTCCTCACCGCTCATCGCTGTCGCCTCTCTGCCGTCTGCATCTGCATGACTGCGCCGCCGCGCGACTCTTGTTCATCGCTTCCGCCGGATCGGAGCAGCGCGTCGTCATCTACGGCTATCGACAGTCCTGGCGCTACACGACATCCCCGGAAACGCGCGACCGAGCCTCCCGCGTTCGGGGGATGGGCAGTGAGCGCACATTGACGGTGACACGCCGCGCCATGCGGAACGAACGCGTGTCTGTTCGGCCGACGCGCACTCACCCATCTCTCATCCCGGTCTGCTTCGCTACCGTCGTGAGCTTGGTGAAACGGGGCCGTTCAGGTGGAAGCGCCGGCAACGAGCAGCTGACGGCCGTCGTGGCGACGATCCTGATTGTGCTGCTCTTGATCGAGGGCGCAACGCTGCTACGGGTCAGGTCGCTCCTGACTGTCCACGCGTTCGTCGGGATGCTGCTGATCCCCCTCGTGGCGTTGAAGATCGGCAGCACGGGCTGGCGGATGCTTCGCTATTACCTCGGCCGCGAGCAGTACGTTCAGCGGGGGCCGCCCCACGTCGCGCTGCGCGTCCTCGTCGGCCCGTTGCTCGTTCTCTCGACGATCCTCGTCTTCGGGACCGGGGTCGCACTGCTCTTCCTCGACCAGACGCACGGGACTGTGGTCGGCCTGCACAAGGCGAGCTTCGTCGTCTGGTCAGGCGCGTTCGGTATCCACGTCCTCGCGCACGTGCTGAAACTTCCACGCCTCGTGTGGGCACGCATTCCAGGCGTCGGCCTTCGCGCCGCGCTCGTCGCCGGTGTGCTCGTCGCCGGCGCGGCGCTCGCGGTCGCGACACTGCCGGGAGCCGAGAAACTACAGGACCGCGCGACGTCCCAGTTCGGATTCGACAGAGGCTAGATGGCTGACGAAGCTCGAACGTGAGTGCCCATCGCACGCGACGACTGCCCACACTCGGCCGACGGGGCGAAGGCTGGGTCGCCGCGCAGCTCGTGCTGATCGCGGCCGTCCTGCTCTCGCCCCTCGCCGCCCACAGCCGGCCTCATGGCTACGCACCGGCAAAGTACGCCGTCGGCGGAGTGCTGCTCGCGCTCGGCCTGCTCCTCCTCGTCGCGGCCGGGCTCGAGCTCGGCTCGTCGCTCACTCCGCTCCCCGCCCCACGCACGGACCCGACGCTCTCACTCGTCACGACCGGCCCGTACGCCCGGGCGCGGCACCCGATGTACGGGGCTGCGATCCTGTTCGCGCTCGGCTGGGCGATCGTCTTCGACAGCATCGCCGGGCTCGCATTCGCCGTCGCGCTCGCGGTGGTGCTCGACTTGAAGGCGCGCCGGGAGGAGCTCTGGCTCACCGAGCGCTACCCCGCGTACGAGACCTATCGGCAACGGACGCGACACCGGCTCCTTCCGTTCGTGTACTAGCACCGCCTACGCCGTCGGCCGCCTCGTAGACTCGCGGCATGGCCGACTGGGTGACGATCTCCGCGCGCGCGACCGCGGGCGGAACGCTCGTCCTCGCCGGCGCGACGTTCGCCTCCGTCCGCTCCGCGAACCGCGCGGCGCGCGCAGCGGAGCGCTCGATGCTCGCCGGGATGCGGCCGCTTCAGCCGACGACGAAGTTCACAAGCTTGCCCGGGACGACGATCGTCCTGCGCACCTGGGCGCCGTCGAGGTGCGCCTGCACGCGCGACG
>DATEXK010000515.1:0-5664 GCA_035257065.1 Gaiellaceae bacterium
GACCGGCTGCAGAGCTGGTTCAAGTTGCAGCGCGAGCTGCGCGCGATCGCGATCCGTCACGATCATCTGCTCCGCAAGGAGGAGACGCGCAAGTGGAAGCTGATCGGGAAGGAAGGAAAAGCCAAGGCGCGGCGGCGCTAGCGCGGCCAGGACTCGCAGTGCCTTGTCTGCGAGGATGAGTTGATGGAAGGCGATCGGATCGAGATTCGTCCTGCCGACGAGCACGACCGCCGTACGCTCGCGCAGCTTTTTGCGGCAGTGGCGGAGGAACGCGACGGTATCGCGGCCGAGCCGCCGATCGACGTGGAAGCGCGGGCTACAAGCTTGCGGCTCGACGGCACGCTCGTCGCGATCGCAGCTGATGAGGTTGTCGGGTACCTGCGTGTCGAGGACAGCAGCTTCGGCTTCGGCGAGATCGGGATGATGGTCGCTCGCGATTGGCGCGGTCGCGGTGTCGGCTCGGCGTTGGTCGCGGCGGCGATCGAGTGGGGCCGCGAGAATGGACTGCACAAGTTGACGCTGAGTGTGTTCCCCCACAACGAGGCAGCGATCAGGCTCTACCGGAAGTTCGGATTTGCGAAAGAAGGCCGCCGTGAGAAGCAGATACGGCGCGCCAACGGCGAGATCTGGGATCTGATCGAGATGGGACTGCAGCTCTAAGCGGAGCGATGCGCGCGGGCAGGGCTATGGCAGCAGCGTGAGTAGCTCCTCGACGTAGCCGGGTCGTATCCAGGAACGAAAGCGCTGCGTTTGCTCGGTCAGGTCGGCTTCGTCGAGGAGCTCGCGGACAGTGAACGCGCCGGCTTCGTGGTTGATCGAGAGAAACAGGCGTGCGTGTGAAGCGATCTCGACGAGGTAGCGTTGCGCTGTCTCGCGACCGACTTCGGGCAGCGAATCAACATTGAGTGCCAGGTCGTAGTCGGCGCCCGCTGCGAAGAAGGCTTCCGGAGGGAGCAGCTTGATCCGGCGGTTAGAGTCGTCGGTTTCCTCGCCGAAGCAGACGATCGCGTCGGGGCCCAACGCGCGGCCGAGGAAGTAGGCCGACGAGACGGCGGTGAGTGGGAGGTCGACGAGCGTGTAGTCGAGGAGACCGAATGCTCGCGCGTAGAGCGCCGTTCGTCCCAAGCCGCCGCCGATCTCGACCAGGCGTGCAGTTTCTTTGCGCGAGCCGATGAGCCTGAAGACGCGCCACGCCTGGTAGAGCGCGTCGACTGCACGGGGGGACGATGACGCCGCGGCGGGAGGGGAGTCCGCGCTCGCCGGGGAACGGCGCCGGAAACGAGAGCTCGAGCCCGACCGCTGCCTCGATCGATTCGATCACCTCGTCCGCGGTGAACGTCCGCGGCGCCAGATCGAGATAACCCTCAGGATGATCCAGCCGGATCGCACCGAGCGCCTCACCAAAGCTGACCAGCCGGTCGAGCGTGATCAGAGACGTGTACGGAGCATACGGATCCTTCGCCGGATCAGAGACCGGCCCAAGCGAATCAAATCCGTAGAACAGGTTCGACGAGCCGGGGTCCCGGAGCGCCCGGCTGACTGTTTCCAGATCGCCGGCGATCAACGCCTGGTGGATCCCCGTGTGGTGCTGCTCAAAGAAGCCCATCCACATCGACGAGCTGTCCCACGCGAAGCTCGATGTCGCGAGGCGATACGCCGTCATGATCCGCTCGACGAGCTCGCGGTCGTCGGCGCTCGCACCGATGGTTACTTCCGTCAGGGAACGGAGACCGCGCTGACGACGATGGAGCAGATAGGGCATCTGCCCGGATATGGACCCGCGAGAGAACCGCTTCCACCCCCGAAGGAGCAGTCGACGAGACCCCCGAGCCACATGTCTGACAGGCGGCAGCACAAGATCCCGAGCGACGGCTAACTGTCGTTGCATTTCGTCTTTGTGCCCCTGGTCGCCAGTTCTCAGACCCGCCCGCGCGACTGTCCTCTCACCCGAGGACGCCCTCGACCCCGCTCGTCGCTGCGCTTACGCGGAGACGGGCTGGCCGACGAGGTCGAGCGGCTTGACGATCTCGGCGAAGTGGCACGCGCTCGGATGCCCCTGGCCGCGATCGACGAGCACGGGCTCTTCCTCGGCGCAGATCGGCTGAGCCTTCCAGCAACGCGTCCGGAAGCGGCAGCCGGAGGGCGGATTCGCCGGGCTCGGCACGTCGCCCTCGAGCACGATCCGCTTGCGGCGCCCGCGCTGGCCCGGCTCCTCGATCGGCACCGCCGACAGCAACGCCTGCGTGTACGGATGTGACGGCTGATCGTAGATCTGGTGCTTCGTCCCGATCTCGACCACCTTGCCGAGGTACATCACGGCGACGCGGTCGGAAACGTGACGGACGACCGACAGGTCGTGCGCGACGAAGATATACGTCAGGCCGAAGTCTCGCTGGAGCGACTCGAGCAGGTTGACGACCTGCGCACGGATCGAGACGTCGAGAGCGGATACCGGCTCGTCGAGGATGATCAGCTGCGGATTGAGCGCGAGCGCGCGTGCGACGCCGATGCGCTGGCGCTGGCCGCCGGAGAACTCGTGCGGGAACCGGTTCGCATGCTCGGGCGACAACCCGACGGTGCGCAACAGCTCGTTGACGCGCTGCTTGCCCTGCTGCCCCTTGAAGCCGCCGTGGATGCGCAGCGGCTCGCCGACGATGTCCCGCACCGTCATGCGCGGGTTCAATGACGCGTACGGATCCTGGAACACGATCTGCATCTCGCGCCGAACCTCGCGCATATGGCGCCGGTTGAAGTGGGTGATATCGCGCCCGTTGAAGACGATCTTGCCTGCCGTCGGCTCGGTGAGCTTGATCACGGTGCGCGAGAGTGTCGTCTTGCCGCAGCCCGACTCGCCGACGAGACCGAGCGTCTCGCCCGCGTTCAGGGTGAGATCGACGCCGTCGACGGCATGGATCTGGCCGACAGTCCGCTTGAAGATGCCGGCCCGGATCGGGAAGTGCTTGACGAGGCCTTCGATGCGAAGGATCTCCTCGCCCTGCGTCGCGCGCGTGTGTACAGGAGCGGTCGTTTCGGTCTCGGACGTGCTCACGCGACGCCTCCGGCGACCGGCTCGGAGAACTTGGAGCGGTGGCCGACGAGCTCCTCGGCGAAGTGACACGCGGCGTAGTGCTCGTCACCGCCGTCGACGACTCGCAGTGAAGGCACCTCTTCACGGCAGCGCAGACGCCCTTGCGAGAGGAAGCAGCGTGGATGGAAGGCGCAGCCGGACGGGCGGCTGATGAGCGACGGCGGCTGTCCCGGGATCGGGCGGAGCCATTCCTCGTCCTCGGTCAGCTTCGGCAGGCTGTCCATCAGCCCGATCGTGTACGGGTGCCGCGGGTTCTGGAAGATCGTGCGCACGTCGCCCGACTCGACGACCCTGCCGGCGTACATGACGAGCACGCGCTCGCACAACTCGGCGACGATGCCGAGGTCGTGCGTGATCAGGATCGTCGCGGCGTTCGTCGCGATCTGCACGGTCTTCAGGACTTCGAGCACCTGGGCCTGGATCGTCACGTCGAGCGCCGTGGTCGGCTCGTCCGCGATCAGCAGCGACGGCGAGTTCGCAATCGCCATGGCGATCATCGCGCGCTGGCGCATGCCGCCGGAGAACTCGTGCGGGTACTGGTCGTAGCGCTGGTCGGGGTTCGGCACGCCGACGAGCGTGAGCAGATCGACGACACGCTTTCTCACGTCGCGGTCGGAGACCTTCGGGTAATGGGTCTTGATCGCCTCCGCGAGCTGGTACCCGACTTTGAGCACCGGGTTGAGCGAGGTCATCGGGTCCTGGAAGATCATCGCGACCTCGTCGCCGCGAAACGCGCGCAGCTCCCGCTTCTTCAGCTGCAGCAGGTCCTTGCCCTTGAACATCGCCGTGCCGCTGACGATGCGTCCCGGTGGCTGCGGAATCAGCCCGAGGATCGAGAGCGTGCTGACGCTCTTGCCCGAACCCGACTCGCCGACGATCCCGAGCGTCTCGCCGGGGAAGATGTCGTAGCTGATGCCGTCGACGGCGTGCACCATCCCGTCGTCGGTCTTGAACTCGACGACGAGATTCTTGATCGACAAGACGGGCTCAGGCACGGACTCTCCTCTGCGTCGGATCGAGCGCATCACGCAATCCGTCGCCGACGAAGTTGACGCACAGCACGATCAACACGATCGTCAGGCCGGGAAAGATCGTCAGCCACCACTGCTGTGGGTTGGTCTGACCGCCCTGCACGAGGTTGCCGAGCGACGGCGTCGGCGGGGTGATGCCGAACCCGAGGAACGAGAGCGCCGCTTCCGTGAGAATTGCGGTCGCGACCGCAAGGGTGCCGTTGACGATGATCGGCCCGAGCGTGTTCGGGAGGATGTGCCGGAACATGATCCGAGCGTCGCCGGCGCCGGCCGCTTTCGCGGCTTCGACGTACTCCTTCTCGCGCAGCGAGAGGAAGATGCCGCGAACCACACGCGCGATGCCCGTCCAGAAGAAGAGCGTCAGGATGACGGAAACGCGCCACTGGCTGCCCTGGCCGAGCAGCGCGGCGGCGGTGAGCAGAATCGCGAGCGCAGGCAGCGTGAGCACGAGATCGGTGAGGCGCATCAGGAGGTTGTCGAGCCAGCCGCCGTAGTAACCGGCTATGGCGCCCACGCAGAGACCGACGATGGACGAGACGAACGCGACGAAGAGCCCGACCTCCTCGGAGGTGCGGATCCCGTAGATCACGCGGCTGTAGTAGTCCCGCCCGATCTCGTCCGTGCCGAAGTAGTGCTGGCCGACGGTCGTCGGCGGCGAGAGGATGTTGTTCAGGTCGATCTCCGAGAACGAGTACGGCGCAATGTAGTTCGCGAAGATGCCGGCGCCGAAGACGACGACCAGCAGAACGAGCCCGAGCATCGCCAGACGGTGACGCAGAAAGCGCTTACGCGCGTACGACCACTGGCTGCGGGCTTTGAGCTCGAGCCCGGCTGCGGCCGTCGCGTCGAAGACGCCCCCCGGTGCTGTCATGAGGCCGTCGACCGCCGGCTCGGCGGGAGCGACCGGCTTGCCGAGGTGCAGCGGAGTCGGCTCAGTCATACCGGATACGGGGATCGAGATACCCGTAGAGGACATCTGCGATGAGGTTGAACACGATGATCGTCAACGAGGTGATGACGAGCCAACCCATTACCGCATAGAGATCGACCGCCTGAAGCTTCTGGACGAAGTAGTAGCCCATCCCGTCGAGCGAGAACACCGTTTCCGTGACGATCGCGCCGCCGAGCAGTCCGCCGAAGTTGAGGGCGGCAATCGTGACGATCGGAATCAAGGCGTTCCGGAAGACGTGCCGCATGACCACGTGCCACTCCGACAACCCCTTCGCTCGGGCGGTGCGCACGTAATCGGTATTGATCACGTCCAGCATCGACGCGCGCATGTACCTGCTGTAGAGCGCAAAGCTGATGATCGTGAGCGTCATCACCGGTAGCGCGATGTGCTGAAGCCGGTCGAGCGACCACGTCCCGTGATGCGGGCTGTTCAGGCCCGACGTGTAGAAGATGCGCACGTTCCACTTGAGGTAGATGTCGACGAAGAGGATCTGGAGCAGCAGCGCCAGCCAGAACGTCGGCATCGCGAAGCCGAGGAAGCTCAGCGACGTGAAGAAGTAGTCGAACGCGGAGTACTGGCGGATCGCCGAGAAG
>DATEXK010000516.1:0-2979 GCA_035257065.1 Gaiellaceae bacterium
GCTCGCTTCACGGGGGAAACCATGTTTCCCCCGTGGGTCACTTCTTGGCGTGCTCGCGGCAGACGGGATCACTGCTGCGCGGAACAAGTTCCGCTCCGCGACGGACACGAGCGGACGGAGTTTCACGTGCCTGGCGGGACATGACCCGGGGGTCTGACCCCACTCGGTCACTCACCCACGATCGCCCTCCGGCAATAGCCTTGGGGTCTGGCCCCGCTCGGCTCCTCCACCGGTGCCGCTCGAGCTCGGTAAGCGACGCCCATGACCGCAAAGGCCACGGCGAATGCAACGAACTTTGCCCGAGAGCCAAGCGCGTCGTCGCAGTCGACGGAGCCCTGAAGTAGGTGACTGGCAAACGCGAGGTTAGGCACGCGCGAACGCGATCAGATCCGTCGGATCGCCGCGATCTGCGGCCCGCAGCGCCCCGATATAGCGAGCGCGCAGGTCGGCCGCGTCGAGAGCAAGGCCGCGCCCCCAGCCAAGCGGCGATCGGCCGAGGCTGACCGCCAGGATATCTCCGGCGAGACGGGAATGACGGCCGTTTCCGTTCGGGAACGGGTGAATCGCAACAAGGCGGTGGTGGAAGCGGGTGGCGAGTTCGACGGAGTCGTAGGTTTCGTGCTCGACCCAGTAGCGGGCATCGCCGACCAGGTTGCCGATCTCCTGGGTGATCATCCACGGCTCGACGCCGATGTTGCGGGGCGTCTGCCGGTAGGTGCCCGCCCAACGCCAGACTTCGCCGAACATCCGCTTGTGCAAGCGCCGAAGAAACGGCTCGTCCAGGACTGCCTGCGGCTTTCGCCTACGCGCCAGCGCCCACAACGTCGCCTGGGCAATGTTCTCTTGCTCGACGATGTCCAGCTCTGCGCGCGTCGTGATCGCAGAGCGTAGAAGCTGCGAGGCCTCGTCCGGGTCGAGCGGAGTCTGGCCGTCGGCGGCTCCCCCGAGGTAGTGCACGAGCCCGAGTCAGTCGCGCCAGAGCGCAGGCGACTGCTTCACCTGCTCGGTCAGCTCATCGACCAAGCGCTCGGTCTCGTCGTCACCTCCGTGCTGGTCTTCAAGCAGCATCGAGTGTTGGACACGGTCGACATCACGCCGCGCAACCTGATGCGCTCGCTCATCAACAATGGCCTCCAGCGAGCGATTGGGAACGAGCGCGTAGACGAGGGTGCAGTCGAGCGCCTCGGCGGCGCGCCGCAGCGTGTCGAGCTGGATCGACCCATCGGCCTCAGACTTCTCCAGGTAGGCGACTGCCTGGTCGGTCACGCCCAGGCGCCGCGCAACGGCAGCACGAGGCATGCCGAGCGCGTCGCGGATCGCGCGCAGCCATCCGCGCGGAGGGGTGGCATCGGGAACCGCCCTCCAAGCCGCGAGACGTTGATCGAGAAGCTGACGGTCGCGGGGTGAACGAGGCATAGGCGCACTGTAGCACGAACTTCAAGCTGTGACTTGAAATTGAGGTAAACTAATACAAGGTCGGCCTTGTATATTGGCGAGTATAGTTCAAGGTACACCTTGCAAATTGATTGGACCTGATGACTCGGCGCCTCTTGCATTTGAGGCCCGAACGAGGGTATTCCCCCGTTGGAGGGATTGGACACCGGTCAACGGAAGCGGAGCATCGGTCGCAACGACTGACGAGGGCCGATGACCGGAACGAAGACGATGCTCAGGCGTTCGCGGCGGCGACTTCGCTGCTTGCGGAAGGGCCATGCGTTCCAGCGGTACCTCGACGCGGCCGAGGTCGAACGCTGCCGGCGGTGTGGACTGGAGCGCGTGCAGGTCGCAGGCCCCGACACCGGAGTCCGCTTGCGGGACACCGCCTAGCGCAGGAAGCCGAACCTCTGGCATTGCGCGGTAAGGTCGTCGTCGCCGCTTGCGAACGTGCGGCAGAACGGGATCGCGTCCGCGCCGCAGTACTTATAGGTTCCAGCACCCATGATCCCCGCACGCGTCGTGGTCACGCAGCGGGCGCCCGTGCCCGGAGCCGGGTCGTGTTGGGCCAGGAGCACGGCAGCCGGTGTTCCCACGAGCGCTGCGCCGACGAGCAGCCCGAGGAACCACCGGTCGCGCCCGGAGATTCGTCGAAGCAGACGCTGCGATTCGGCCGGCACAGCGTCAGGTTACGCCGCGTGCGGGCGCGCTCAACTGGTGCTCGCCGTGCAGGGTGACGTGGTGCAACAGTCGACTCAACGGCGTCAGCTGCCGAACGAGACGGTAACGCCACGCGGCACGACGATCACCGGGCAGGTCGAGAGCTCGATCAGATAGTCGGCGGCCGCGCTGATCGTCACGCGCCCGGTGACGGTGCCCGGCCTGGAGCCGACGACGAGGAGATCGACCTCGCTGCTCGCCTTCTCCGCGATCGTCGCGCCGAGGCGCGAGGCGAGCCCCTCTGCGGTCTCGAGCGCACATGGGTCGCCGGCCTCGCCGACCGCAGCAATCGTCTGTACGGCGTAGTCCGAGCGGTCGGCAAAACCCGCCGGAGCAAGCCCAACCGCCACAGGCCCACCGTCGAGCAGCCGCCGCGCCGACGCCTGCGGATCGACATGGCCGGCCGCAGTTCGGTACTCCGAGCCGAAGACGATCAGGTCTGCGTGCTCTGCGAGCGCGAGCCCGCGCAGCCCCTCCGGCGTGGAGCCGCTGAGGACCACGTGGCGCGGGACATCGGGCTGCCCGAGCGCAGCAGCGCCCTGCTCGAGCAGCGCCTTCGCCTCGCCTTCTGCAAGTCGCTCGCGCCCACTCTCAACCTCGTGGGAGTGGCGGACGTATGCGAGCGCGAGCGACGCGCCTGCGCCGCCGAGCACGCGGCCCAGCGCGAGCGCGTCGAGATCGTTGTCGGTGCCGTCATAGGAGACGATGATGTTCGTGGCCATAGATTCCTCTCGATCTGCGCGTCGCAGCGGTAGACGAAGGTGTTCGGATTCTTGCCGACTGATGTAGCGGGATCGCAGGGAGTGACGACCCCTGCGATCCCCG
>DATEXK010000517.1:0-2901 GCA_035257065.1 Gaiellaceae bacterium
GCCGGCCCTGCGAGTAGATGACCGCCGGTCCGGCCACGTCTTGACACATGCACCGGAGCGCCTAACCATGCGAGCGAAGGGCGACGGTGCGCAATCAGGCTTCGACAGACGGCTCAGCCGGCGATGTTCCCCTCGCCCGGATCGGGCTCGACCTCCACGACGGCCCGCTGCAGGACCTCGCGTTCCTGATCGGGCAGATGCGCGCCCTCCGGGCCGACGTCGCAGACGGCCGTCCCCGCGAGAAGCTGCTCGACGCGGTCACCGAGCTCGAGGACGTGCTCGTCGAGCTCGAGCACGGCCTGCGCCGGCTCGCCGGCTCGCTGACCTCGGGCGAGGTGGCGCAGCGCCCGTTCTTCGAGACGCTCGAGGAGACGATCGAGCGCTTCGAACGCCGCTCCGGGCTCCGAGTCCAGCTCGACGTCGAAGGCGAGGTCGGCGATCTGCCGGCCGCCGCCGGTGACGCGTTCGTCCATGTCGCCCGCGAGGCGCTCGAGAACGTGCGCAAGCACAGCGGTGCGACTCGCGTGTTCGTCGAACTGCATGCCGGCTCGCCGTCGTTCCTGGAGGTGCGCGACGACGGCACGGGTTTCGACCCGGCCGCAGCGCCGGACGGCAGGCTCGGCCTGGGCGACATGAGGGAGCGGATGCACTCCTGCGGCGGGACAGTCGTAGTCGAGCGCGTCCCGGGCGGGGGCACGCGCGTCCGCGCCGTCCTTCCTCCGCCGTAGGCCCAAGAGCTGCGGGGCCCCGTCGCCTGCGCCGTCCCGGGTTGGGGTCCCGAACGGGCGACGACGGGGCCTACAGTGTCGAGTCCCGCAGCACTGCTCGGCACTGCTCGCGAGCGAGCTTCCTAGCTAGACGCTACTGCGGAGGCGCCGCCGCGGCTTCGGCACTCCGAGCAGACCGGGCAGGACGTACGGCTAGCGTCGCCGGCTCCTGCCGCTTCCACGGTATGCGAACATACGTTCGTGTCAGGAGGCGCGACGATCCTCCATGCCGACCTCGATGCGTTCTTCGCGTCGGTCGAGCAGCGGGACGATCCACGTCTTCGCGGCCTGCCCGTGATCGTCGGCATGGGGGTCGTGCTCGCAGCGAGCTACGAGGCCAAGGCGTTCGGCATCCGCACCGCGATGGGCGAAGCGTACGCCCGGCGGCTGTGCCCGCAGGCGGTGGTCGTCCCACCCCGGATGTCGGCGTACTCGGACGCGAGCAAGGCGGTGTTCCGCGTGTTCGACGACACGACACCACTGGTCGAAGGGCTGTCGATCGACGAGGCGTTCCTCGACGTCCGCGGCATGGAGCGGGGCTTCGGGACGCCCGTGGAGATCGCGGTGCGACTACGGCGTGACGTCCTCGAA
Source organism: Gaiellaceae bacterium (assembly GCA_035257065.1). Taxonomy (GTDB): domain Bacteria; phylum Actinomycetota; class Thermoleophilia; order Gaiellales; family Gaiellaceae; genus Palsa-739. The sequence continues at coordinate 1,359 of DATEXK010000517.1, forward strand.
CAGGTCGGACTGCCGATCACGGTCGGTGTCGCGCGGACGAAGTTCCTGGCCAAGGTCGCGAGCGGCGTCGCCAAGCCCGACGGGCTGCTCGTGGTGCCACCCGATCGCGAGCTGGCGTTCCTGCACCCGCTCGCGGTCGAGCGGCTCTGGGGCGTCGGCCCGATCACCGCCGGCAAGTTGCGCGAGAGGGGCATCACGAGGGTCGGTCAGGTCGCCGCGCTCCCCGAGGCGTCGCTCGTGTCGATGCTCGGCCGGGCGTCGGGCCGTCACCTGCACGCGCTCGCGCACAACCTCGATCCGCGGCCGGTACAGCGGCGGCGCCGACGCGGATCGATCGGGTCTCAGCGGGCGCGCGGACGCCGCCCATGGTCGCCGCTCGACGTCGACGCCGACATCGTCGCCCTCGTCGACCGCGTCACCCGGCGGATGCGCGCCGCGAATCGAGTCGGACGCACCGTCGTGCTCCGGCTGCGTTTCGCCGACTACACGCGCGCGACGCGATCGCACACATTGTCGGAGGCCACGGCGAGCACCGAGAGGATCCTGATCGCCGCGAGAGCACTGGCGGCAGCGGCCATCCCGACGATCGAACGCCGCGGGCTCACGCTCGTCGGCATCGCCGTCACCAACCTCGCCGACGCGAACGCCGTCCAACTCGCGTTGCCGTTCGACGGTTGCGAGCGCGATGCGCTGGACGCCGTTCTCGACGAGGTCCGCGACCGTTACGGAGCGACCGCGATCACGCGTGCCGTACTGCTCGGCCGCGACCGCGGATTCACGATGCCGCTGCTCCCCGACTGACCCGCTGCACGCTCTCCGTCACCCGTCGGGCATTCGACGCCTCGCGCGATCGATCGAATCAGCAAGAGCCCCGATTGCCGATCGCCGGACACCGGGAGAAGCCCAGATGCCTGGGCACGAAAGACAGGCCGACGCGTTGCTTCTCGTCCACGCCAAAGAACGGAAGGAGACATCGGTGAGCATCATCTGGTTCATCGTCTGGCTCATCGCCGACCACATCGGCGACCACGAACCACTGCTCTTCAACCCGCCGAACGTGTGGGCGACGACGCTCCTCCTGGTGGTCGCGCTCGACATCAACCGGCCTCAGATCCTGCCGCGCCGAGGCAAGTAGCGACATCGAGACAGCCAACTCCGTCGTTCTCCGGCCCGGCCGTCATGTCCGGGCCCGTGTCGCGACGTCCCCTCCGCAGCCGATCGGGCGCTGCAATGATCGGCTCGTGATCGCGGAACTGGACGAGCACGAAATCGACGCCTTCCTGCGCCGGTGCGTCATCGGCCGCATCGGCTGCCACGCGGACGGGCACACGTACGTCGTGCCGGTGGTCTACGTCTGGGAGGGCGAGTGCCTCTACGTCCAGTCGATCGAGGGCCGCAAGATCCGGATGATGCGCGCCAACCCGCAGGTGGTGTTCGAGGTCGACGAGTACGAGTCGGACTCCGGAAGCTGGCAGAGCGTCATCGTGGAAGGCGTCTACGAGGAGCTCGAGGGCAGCCGCGCGGAGGCCGCGCTCGCGCTGCT
>DATEXK010000518.1:0-3443 GCA_035257065.1 Gaiellaceae bacterium
GCCGCGCCTTGCCGACCGTCGTCTCGATGAGCGCGTGCGCGAGCCCGAGGAAGCCGAGCGCGAGCAGCAGCGCGGCGGCGGCCGCGGCCCAGGACCGCCCCGCCTCGAAGCCGCCGGCGACGATCAGCACCTCGCTGAGAAACAACGGCGAGGGCGGGAGACCGGCCAGAGCGCCGAGCGACAGTCCCATCACGCCGCCGAGGGCGGGATATGTCCGCGCGATGCCCGTGACCGCGCGCTCGGTCGCACGCGGCGCGTGCTCGAGCAGCGGTGTCGCGGCGTAGAAGCCGAGGGCTTTCGCGACGGCGTGGGCGGCGATGTGAACGGCGACACCGGCGAGCGCCAGCGGCGTTCCGAACCCGATACCGAGCGCGATCACGCCCATGTGCTCGAGACTCGAGTACGCCAGCAACCGTTTCCAGGGCAGCGAGCGCCAGAGAAACGGGATCGCCACCGCAAGCGACACGAGCCCGAAGAAGATCAGGACGTTCTGGCCCGCCCGCACCCCGATCACCGGCGCGAGCGCGTGCTCGGAGCGCCACGCGATGAGCAGCACCACAGGCAGAAGCGCTGCGGAGAGCAGCGCCGAGACCGGCGGCGGCGCTTCGGAGTGCGCGTCGGGAAGCCAGTTGTGCACCGGCGCCCAGCCGATCTTCGCGGCCAGGCCCGCGAGCAGGAGGACGTAGGCGACGAGCGCGCTCTGACTCCCCGCCGAGTACGTCGGGAGCGCGTGCCAGGAGAGCGCCCCGATCCCACCGCCGGGGATGCCCGCGGCCAGGACGACGATCCCGAGCAGAGCGACGCCAAGACCGAGTGACGTGAGGATGAGGTACTTCCAGCCCGCCTCGAGCGCACGCGCTTTGCCGCTGAAGCCGACGAGCAGCGCCGACACGGCCGTCGTCGCCTCGATCAGGAGCCAGGCGCCGCCGAGGTTGCCGACCAGCGTGACCGCAAAGAGGACGGCCCAGAAGGCGTAGAGCACGGAGAAGTACGTGTGCGTACGCCTGGCTGCGGAGCCGAGGGAGCTGTCGACGCCCGCGAGATACGCCGGCGAGACGAGAACGGTGGCGAGCCCGACGATCGCGACCACGGCGACGAGCAGGCCGCCGGCGGCGTCGACGACGATCCACTTCCCCACGACCGGATCGCTCAGCGAGCGGAACGCAAGCACGCTCAGCGCGAGGGCGAGGCCCGCGGTGACGAACGCGCCGACGACGGCAAACGCCGTCGCGACACGACGCGGCGCGACCAAGACGAGCACCGCGATCACCGCCGGCGCCGCCACAACCGCCCACGCGAGCTGCTCTCGACTAGTCACGCAGCGTCCTCAGCGCGGTGCTGTCGCCGGCTCCGAACTCGGCGAAGATCCGCTCGTGGAAGACACCTGCTACGAGCGCGATCAGCATCAGATCGAGCGCGACGCCGAGCTCGATGGTGAGCGACGCCCCGCCGGGCAGCCCGAGCGCCGCCAGGGCGAGCCCGTTCTCGACGAGCACGATGCCGAGCACGTGGAAGAGCGTCGCCCGCCTCGTCGCCGCAGTGACGATGCCGAACGCAACGAGCGCGAGCACAGCCCGTTCGCTGTCGCGCGAGTCGAGGCCGAGCACGGGCACGAGCCACGTCAGCGCCAGTGCGAACGCGACGGCGCCGCCCGCACGAACGAGCGGTGGGACACGTGCGTGCACGGGCCGTTGCTCACGCGTGCGCGACACGAGCAGAAGAAACAGCGCCGCAAGCGCCAACGCGCGCACGGCGAGCGCGCCTGCAGCCACGACATCGCCCACACTGCCGGCGTCATGGAGCGCGAAGCCCGCGAGGATCAGCGCCTGCGCCGTCACCAGGCCGACCGCGACCGATCGCCGTCTCACGATCACGACCGTCAACCCGATCGCCGCGAGGATCCAGAGCAGCGCGCCGTTCATGCCGCCCCTGCGATCCAGGCCGCGATCCCGAGCAGCGCTGCAGCCGCTCCGACGGCGAGCAGCCGCGGCACGAGCAGGATTCGCATCTTCGCGAGAATCGTCTCGACGATCGCCAGCGCAGCGCAGAGCGGGACGAGCGCTACGGGAAGCACGGCGAGCTGCAGCCAGACGCCGTGGGGATGAGGAAGGAAGACCTCTGCGGCGAGCACGAGCACGAGCCAGTGCCGAGCGGCTGCGGCCCACTGCAGGTACGCAAGATCGCGGCCGGCGTACTCGAGCAGCGGCCCCTCGTGGATCATCGTCAGCTCGAGGTGCGTGTCGGGGTTGTCGACCGGTTGGCGTCCGGTCTCGGCGATCACGACGAACGCGAAGGAAACCGCCCCCAGTGCCAGCGCCGGGCTCTTCCAGACACCGATCCCGGCCGTTCCCGCGACGACGCCGCGAAGGTCCGTCGTGCCGGACGTCAGCGCGGCGACGGCGAGCGCGAGGATGAAGGTGGCCTCGACGAACACCGACAAGGTCAGGTCGCGGCTCGCGCCCATGAGCGAGAAGCCGTTCGAGACGTCCCACGACGCGGATGCGACCGCGAAGCGCGCCAGCGCGAGCAGCCCGAGCAGCAGGAGCGCATCGTGACCGAGGCCGAGCGTGGGCGCAGACTGGGCGACCGGGACGACCAGGACACCGCCGACGAGCGCTGCCGCAACGACCACCGGTGCGAGCCGGTAGATCGGCCCGGAACCTTCCGGGTCGACCATGCTCTTGCCCCAGAGCCGTCGCAGCTCACGGTAGGGCTGCAGCGGCGTCGGGCCGCGGCGCCCCTGCAAGCGCGCCTTCCAGTGCTGGACGAGGCCGGGCAGCAGCGGGGCGAGGACGATCCCGCCGAGCACTTGCACGGCCGTCGAGACGGCGGACGCGGCGCTCACCCGATCACCCCGAGCCGCACGGCGACGAGGAGCACGAGCACGAGCGCGATCAGGTAGACGACATAGGTGCCGACGCTTCCGGTCTGCAGGCGGCGGGCGTGCACGGCTGCGCGGAACGCCATGCGCTCCGCCGGCCGGTAGAGCCGATCCTCGATCAGGTGCGGCACGTTGCCGCTGTAGGCGACCTGCTGGAGGACCCCGCCGACGGTCCGCGAGGAGATCTCCCGTTGCGGACGCAGCACGAGCTCGAGCACGAGCCGGAGCGGCTTCGTGAAGCCCGAGCTCGTCCAGTTGAGCGCCGGCTCGACGAGCTGGCCGGAAGCCCAGTTCGGGGCGGGCGCGGCGCGCCGGTTCCCGCGCAGCAATGCGAGTGCGATCGTGACGGCGACGAGCACCAGCGCGATCCCGACCGTGGGCAGCGAGCCCGTTCCGGGCAGGTGCAGGCCGAGCTGCGTCGCATGCGAGCTCGGCCAGGGCGCCAGGCCGACGAGGGGCCCGAACAGCACACCGGGCGCAACGCCGAGCGCGACGCAGGCGAGGGCGAGAAAGACGAGCGCCACCCGCATCGGCAGCGGCTGCTCCTCCGCGGCGGCGGCTG
>DATEXK010000519.1:0-6256 GCA_035257065.1 Gaiellaceae bacterium
CCGCCGCCGGCGATCTCGCCGTCGCGACCGCGCGGGAGTCGGGCGGGTCGATCCACGCCGTCGCCGAGGATCAGATCGTCGACAACATCGCGCTGCTCGCAGAGACGACGGGCGTGTTCGGCGAGACGGCGCCCGCCGTCACGCTCGGTGCTCTCCGTTCCGCCGTCGATCGCGGCGAGCTCGGCGAGAGCGACCGCGTCGTGCTCCTCGTGACGGGCGACGGGCTGAAGACGCCCGGCCTCGTGGCCGACCGGTACGACCCGATTCGCGTCCAGCCGGACGCAGACGAGATCCTGGAGACCCTCGGTGTCCAGGTCTAGCCACATGGCCAATCCACGACGCACAGGAGGTGCAGCATGAGAACCGGTCCGCGGACTGGGTTCCGCTGGACGCCGGAGACGATCGTCTACGCGATCACGCTCTGGTATCGCAAGCACAGCAGGACTCCGCTCACGAGTGAATGGGATCAGGCGGGCGAGAACCATCCGTCGCGCCAGACGGTTGCCCGCGTGTTCGGCAGCTGGAACGAAGCAATGCAGGCTGCGGGCTTCACACCGCGCCCGCGCGGCCGTCAGCCTCGGTCGCTCACCGAAGGGGCACTTGCCGACGGGTAGGGAGAAGGTCGTCCTCCTCTCGGGGGACGGAATCGGCCCGGAAGTCGCCCTGGAGGCGCGTCTCGTGCTGGAGGAGCTCGTACCCGAGATCCTCATCGACGAGCAGTTGATCGGCGCCGCCGCGATCCGTGCCACGGGCTCTCCGCTTCCGCAGGAGACCATTGACGCGTGCCGCTCGGCGGTGGCCGTGCTCAAGGGCCCGGTCGGCGATCCCGAGTTCGATGCTGCGGACGTTCGCCCGGAGCAGGGCCTCCTCGCCCTGCGTGCGGCGCTCGACACCTATGCCAACCTGCGTCCCGCGGTGCTGGGCGACGTGGACGTGCTGATCGTCCGTGAGCTCGTCGGTGGTCTCTACTTCGGTGCGAGTGGCGTGCGTGACGACGGCACCGTGTTCGACACGTGCGAGTACCACCCGCGCCAGGTCGAGCGAATCGTTCGGCGCGCCTTCCGCTTGGCGGACTCGCGTCGCGGTCTTCTGACGTCGGTGGACAAGGCCAACGTGCTCGAGACGTCGCGGATGTGGCGGCGCGTGGTCGACGAGGTGGCGCCCGAGTACCCGGGAGTGCGCGTGGAGCACATGCTCGTCGACAACGCGGCGATGCAGCTCGCAACCACCCCCCAGCAATTCGACGTGATCGTGACCGAGAACATGTTCGGCGACATCCTCTCCGACCTCGCTGCGGCGGTGACCGGCGGTCTCGGCATGGCGCCCTCCGCCAGCCTCTCCGACGGCGGTCCCGGGCTCTTCGAGCCCGTGCACGGCTCCGCTCCCGACATTGCGGGTCGTGGCATCGCGAATCCGGTCGCCATGCTGCGTTCGACGGTGTTGCTGCTCGAGCACGGTCTTGCGTGCCCGGAGTCGGCCGTAGCATTGAACGAGGCCCTCGAGGCAGCGATCGCGTCCTCGCCGACGCAGGATCTCGGCGGAACCGCGACCACGGCAGAGTTCGGCGCTGCAGTAAGGGAACAACTTGCTGTTGACGGCGCGCTCACCTCGCCGTAGCCTGGGCCGTGATGCAGCTCGCGAGAGAAGCCCGCATTACGAGCATTACTGCCTTCAAGGGCTTCTACGCGTTCGCCTTTACGCGCTAGCCGGCGCTTTCGCTCCCCCGCTGTCGCCCGGCTAGCTCATATCTCTCGCGGGACATCCGTACTCGTTTGCGAGGAAGGCGACCATCCATGACGCTGTGTTGTACGAAAAGCTGGAGTTGGGATAGATGAGCCCGAACGTGGCCTATCCGGGGCCCGCAGGGTCGCATACGTCTGCCGCGGCCGCGACGCTCTTCCCGACGGACACGCTCGTTCCGCTCGTCGGGTTCCGTGCGGTCGCCGACGCGGTCGTGAGTCACGACGCGACGTTCGGCGTGCTCCCGATCGAGAGCTCGCTCGCGGGCGCCGTCGCCGAGACGCACGACCTGCTGTACGAGCGCGCGCTCTCGATCGTGGGGGAGACGATCCTGCCGATCCGTCACTGTCTTGCGGCGTCGGCGGATGTTCCGCTCGACGACATCCGCATCGTGCGCTCGCACCCGGCAGCGCTCGAGCAGTGCCGTGATCTCCTGGCGCGCATGCCGAAGGCGTCCGTGATCGCGTCGTCGACGACGGCCGACGCGGGCCGCCAGGCGGCCGAGGAGGGCGATCCGACCGTCGCAGTGATCGTCGGCGACGAGGCGGTCGAGCTGTACGGGCTGACGGTGCTCGAGCACGACGTCGGCGACACGCTCGCGTTCACGCGTTTCGTGTCGATCGCCCCGTACACGCGGGTAGACCGCAACCTGCGCGACGTCCGCACCGCGTTCACATTTGCGACGAACCACAAGCCCGGCGCGCTGTTCGCGGCGATCGAGCCGTTCGCGCGCGCGGGACTCGATCTGGTGCGGCTCGTGTCGCGCCCGCTACCTGCGACACCGTGGAAGTACCGCTTCGACGCGGTCGTCGCCGGACATCCACTCGAGCCGGCCGTGCAGGTCGCGCTTCGAGAGCTCGATGCGGTGACGCGCACGTTGCGCGTCGTCGGAGTCTACGAAGGTCACGCCGAGGAGGGAGCATGAGCTCTACCGAGAATCCGCCCGTCTCCGCGCCCGAGGATCCGTACGTCCTCGGAGTGCGGCGAGAGATCTCCGATCTCGACCGCTCACTGGTCGAGCTCGTGAACAAGCGACTGAAGCTCGTCGCACGGCTGAAGCGCTACAAGGACGAGCACGGGATCGGCTTCGTCGATCTCGCGCGCGAGGAATGGATGCTGCAGTACCTGCAGCGCGCAAACCTAGGCCCGCTCTCGGAGGCCGGCCTCGCGCAGATCTACCACGACCTGCTCGCGCTGATGAAGCAGGAAGTACAAGCGCAGAACGATTCAAGCTCGGCGGCCTAACCCTCCAAGCGCCGTCGGTGCGATCGGAGCGGTGTTCGCGGCCTCAGGGTCGCGAGCGCCGCTTCGACGCGCAGTCGTGCGCATAGGCTGAATGACGATGACGGACCGGCGTGTCGAGCAACGTGGCCTGAGCGGGCACTCGCGCTGACGGGCCAGACGCAGCCGCACGGCGTGCGCCTCTTTCTCGTGCTCGGGAGCGTGACAGTGATCGGTCCCGCCTCGATGGACATCTACCTGCCGGGTCTGCCCCAACTCGCGCGCGATCTCGGGGCAAGCGCTTCGCTGTCGCAGCTCACCGTGACGATGTTCCTGATCGGGCTTGCGCTCGGCCAGTTCCTCGCCGGGCCACTGAGCGACGTCCACGGCCGGCGGCGGCCGTTGATCGCAGGGATGGCCGCGTTCACGGTCGCCTCACTCGTCTGCGCTCTCGCCCCGAACGTGTACGCGCTCGGCGCGATGCGCCTTGTTCAGGGCACGATGGCCGCGACCGGCTTGGCGGTCGGTCGTGCGGTGGTTCGCGACCTCTACTCGGGCGCTGCCGCCGCCCGGTACCTCTCACGATTGATGCTGATCACCGGTCTCGGCCCGATCGTCGCTCCGCTCGTCGGCGGGCAGATCCTCCGCTTCACGTCCTGGCGGGGCGCTTTCGTGGCGATCGCTCTGCTCGGGCTCGTCCTCGTCATCACGACCGCCCGCCTGCTGCCCGAGACGCATCCACTCGACCGCCGCCGCGTCGCCGGCCTCGGCGAGACCGGCAGGGCGTTCGCGCGGCTGCTGGCCGATCGCAGCTTCGTCGGCTTCACGCTCATCTCCGGTTTCGGCGGCGGCGCTGCCATCGGGTATGTCGCCGGCTCGTCGTTTGTCCTCGAAGACGTCTACGGCGCCTCACCGCAGGTGTTCAGCCTGTTGTTCGGGATGAACGCGCTCTTCCTGGTGCTCGGCTCGCAGATCAATGCGCACCTCGTCGAGAGGCTGTCGGTGCGGCGGCTGCTGGGCTTCGGTCTGGCGATGATGGTCATCGCCGGGATTGGGCTGCTCGCAGTGGTGCCGTTTCGCGGCGGCGGGCTCCTTGTCGTGATGCCGCCGCTGACGCTGCTCATGTTCAGCTGGAGCTTCGTCCAGTCGAATGCCATCGCACTCGGATTGACCAACCACCCACAGATCGCCGGGAGTGCATCTGCGTTGCTCGGCGTCAGCCAGTTCGCGTTCGGCGCGGTCGTGGCTCCGCTTGTCGGCATCGCCGGCGCCAACACTGCGTTGCCGATGGCGATCGTCGTCGCGGCGTGCGGGATTGCCGCCGCCCTCGCGTTCAAGGCCCTTGTCGGGCCCGTACGAGCGGTGCACGTCGCCGCGGTGCCCGCGGACGTGCAACTCCTGCCGTAGGCGGGTCGGTCGGTACGGTCGACACGACCATGTACTGCGAAGCTAGCCTCGCGGAACCGACGTCCGTCAGGGGTTCCGGATTTCCGAGGTAGCCGACCGCCAACATCCGAACGTCACGTTTGCCGTGCTTGCGCTCGGCGGATTGTCGTACGCGCTGCTCCAGTCGCTCGTCGCACCCGCGCTGCCGGACATCCAGCACGCGCTCCACACCTCCGAGGGTTCGGTGAGCTGGGTGCTGACCTCGTACCTGCTGAGTGCGTCGGTGGCCACGCCGCTGATCGGCCGGCTCGGGGACATCTACGGCAAGGAGCACGTCCTGCTGATCGTGCTCGCGCTGCTGTCGTTCGGAACGCTCGTCTCCGCGCTCTCGACCTCCCTCGCGCTCATGCTCGTCGGTCGAACGATTCAGGGCGCTGCGGGCGGCATCTTTCCGCTCGCCTTCGGCATCATCCGCGACGAGTTTCCACGCGCCAAGGTCGCCGAGGCGATCGGACTGATGTCGGCGCTGCTCGGCGTCGGCGGTGGTGCGGGCGTCGTCCTCGCCGGGCCGATCGTCGGCCGTCTGTCGTTCCACTACCTGTTCTGGCTGCCGCTCGTCCCGATCGTCGTGGCGACTGTGGCAACCCGCCTCTTCGTTCCCGAGTCGCCCGTGAAGGTGCCCGGACGCATCAGCTGGCTGAGCGTAGCCCTCATGTCGCTCGGGCTGATCGCCGTGCTCCTGGCGGTCACCGAGGCGACGACGTGGCACTGGCTGTCGGCGAGAACACTGGGCTTGATCGTCGTCGGCATCGTCGTGCTCGCGCTCTGGGTGCGCGGCGAGTCGCGATCGGCGCAACCGCTCGTCGACATGCGGATGATGCGGATCCGCGGCGTGTGGACGACGAACACCGTCGCGTTCCTCGTCGGGTTCGGGATGTACTCCTCCTTCATCCTGCTGCCGCAGTTCGTCGAGGCGCCGTCGAGCACGGGCTACGGCTTCGGCTCCTCGGTCACGGCGGCGGGTCTCTTCCTGCTGCCGTCCACGGCATCGGTGCTCGTGTTCGGTGCGCTGACCGGCCGGCTCGAGAGGATCTTCGGGTCGAAGCCGCCGCTGCTCGCCGGCGGCGTGCTGATGACCGCGTCGTTCGTCCTGCTCGCGGCCGGCAGCGACTCGCCGTGGGAGATCTACGTCGCCGCGGGCCTGCTCGGCGCCGGGATCGGGCTCTCGTTCGCGGCGATGGCGAACCTGATCATCGAGAACGTCGGGCCGACGCAGACGGGCGTTGCGACCGGCATGAACACCGTCATGCGGACGCTCGGCGGCGCATTCGGCGGCGCGGTCACGGCGTCGTTGATCGCAGCCACGGTCGGTGTGAGCGGCTACGCGACAGCGGGCGGGTACACCGCCGCCTTCGGGCTCTGCGCCGCTGCGCTCGCCGTCAGCGTCGTCGCCGGGCTCGCGATCCCGCGGAGCACGCCAACCGAGGCGTTCGGCCACCACCTCGTCGGCGACCAGGCCTGAGGCGCCTCGGCGCCGGGGTCAGGCGAGCGCGACGGTCGAGATCGGCGCGGCGTGCGCCGACTCGTACGCGGTGAGCGCCGGCTCGTCGCGCAACGTGAGCGCGATGTCGTCCAGGCCCTCGAGCAGGCATTCGCGGGCGTGATCGTCGAGCTCGAACGGGAAGCCGCCGGCGGTGCGCGCCTCGAGGTCGACCGTGATCTCCTCGCCGGAGTCGGCGCGTGCCATCAACTCCTTCACCTGCTCGGGCGCGAGCTGCACGGGGAGCAGCCCGATCTTCAGCGAGTTCTGCCGGAAGATGTCGCCGAACGACGGCGCGATCACGGCATCGAAGCCGTAGTCCTCGAGCGCCCACGGTGCGTGCTCACGCGAGGAGCCGCAGCCGAAGTT
>DATEXK010000520.1:0-6137 GCA_035257065.1 Gaiellaceae bacterium
CACGTTGATGCCGTGCGTCCGCGCCAGGTTGCGCACGTACTCGGCGTTCGCGTAGCGGCGATGCTGCTGTGAGGCGTACCGCTCGAGCGCGGCGACCTTCCGGTCGACGTGCCGCTCCTCGAGCGCGACGTACCACTGGTACGAGAACTCGAAGTTGTTCCACGGAATCTCGTAACCGAGAATCGTCGTGCGCTTGAACGCCCGCAGGCCTTCCTCCGCGATCGTGCGGTGATCCTGGTGGATGTCGTGATGGCTCGGCTGGAACACGACATCGGGCTGCCAGTCCTCCCACAGCGCGACGAGCAGCTCGAGAATGTCCTGGCGGTGCTCTGGGAACGTCCGCACGTCGAAGTCGTGCACGGTCAACCGCTCCTCGGAGATCCCGAGCTCCGTCGTCGCCTCTCGCACCTCGCGCGCCAGCGTGTCCGGCGGGAAGCCTTCCGGGAGCGAGCGCGTGGCGATCGAGAACGCGACGTAGCGCACCTCGCAGCCCACCTCGGCGAGCCGCGCCATCGTGCCGCCGCAGCCGAACTCTCCGTCGTCGGTGTGCGGGGCGAGCACGAGCGCACGCTGCCACTGCTCGATCAAACCGGCACCGCCGCCTTCGCCGCGGGAGGCGGAATCTCAGGCACGGCCGCCGGCGGGCGCACGCTCGCCGCGAACGCGATCAGCCCGAAGAGGCCCCACGTCGTCGGGTCCTCGAAGAAGTCGTTGTAGAAGAGCGAGTGGCAGAGGATCCCCGCGAGCACCAAGCCCGCCGCGAGAGCCGCGCTGCCCGGGACCGAGCGGTCGGCCCGCCGGAAGGCCTGCAGGAGCAGCGCACCGACGAGCGCGACGAAGAGCGCGAGCCCGACGAGCCCGGTCTCCGCTGCGACCGTCACCGGCGTGTTGTGGGACGCAGCGGTCTTCGGCTCCTTGCTCTTGAAGCGATGCACGCGGTCAGCGTACGCGTGCTTGAAGCCGCCGACACCGACACCCGCCACCGGATGCGCCTGCGCGATGCGAACGCCGTTCGCGACGAGGCTGAAGCGGCCGCTCGTCGCGCTGTTCAGCCCGCTCGAGGTGTGATGCTGGATCGAGTGCCGCAACTGCGGCGCCGACACCGCGATCCCCCCGAGCACCGCCACCGCGACGGCGATCGCCACGAGCGCGCGCCAGCGCCACGCGACGATCGTCGCGCCCACGACCCCGACGAGCAGCGCCGCGAAGCTCGACTGGGAGAACGAGATGAGCAGGCCGAGCCAGAGCACGACGATCGCAGCGACGACGACCGGCGTGAGCAGCCGCACGCGCTCGCGCACGAGCAACACCGCGCTCGGGATGATGGCGACGACGAGGAAGCGACCGTACACCGACGGATCCCAGAACACGGAGTTGACGCGGAAGAAGGGCGCGTACGCGTTCGAGTTGATCACCTTCGCGTTCTGGAAGATGTCGCGCGTCTGGTACTGGTAGAAGCCGACGATCGCGAACACGAGCCCCATCGCGACAACCTCGGCGTAGAGCAGGGTCACGCCGAGCCTGCTCCACGGCAGCCGGGCGACGGCGAGCGCGAGGATGGTGAACGGGACATAGAACGCGAGCAGCTCGATCGCCCCCGCGTGCACGTCCTTGCTCCACACGAGCGAAGCGCCCGTCCAGAGGAGATACGCGGCGAGTGGCCAGGCGGCGAGGCCGAGCTCACGCATGCGCTCGTCACCGCGGACGAGCTCCCAACCGAGATACATCGCCGCGGCGATGATCACGACGTAGAGGGGCACGAGCAGCTTCGAGCCCGCGCCGTCGACGTGCACGCCGATCCGGACGGGAATGCAGGCGAGCGCGGCGAGCGGCAGCAGCCACGGCACGAGGCGGAATGCGATCGCGACACCGCCGGCGGCCGCGAGCACCGCGGCGACGCCGATCGCGAGCTTCACGGGCGCGTTCGGCGCCAGGCCGAGCCCGAGCAGGCAGGTTCCGACGACGGCGAGGCCGAGCCCGGCGAGGCGCCCGTACCGCAGGCGAGCGACGAGCAGCACCGCGAGCCCGACGCACGCGACCGGCCCTCCGACCTCTGCGAGGCGGATCACTTGACGAGCACCGTCGCGCTGTCGACGTGGCCGAGCTCGCGCACGGTGAGCGTGTACCGGCCCTTCTGCTGCGGCGCGAGCAAGCGCAGCAACGGCCCGGCCTTGACGCCGTGCCGCGCGCCAAGGCGCCACGCATAGAGCTTGGCGTCGGTTGAGACGCCGATCTCGAAGACCTTCCCTGCCCGGACACCCACGATGTGGTGGTTGGCAAGCGTGATGTAGCGGATCTCGAGGCGCACGCGCGCGCGATCCGCCGCGGGAGTGATGTTGCCGGCAATGTCGACCGCGCCGACCTCGAGCGTCACGACGCCCGGCGGAAGCAGCATCTTGTCGACCCGACCGCTCCAAAGGACTGCGCCCTTCGTGGGATCGAAGCGACTGCGGATCACCTGTTGACCGTTCACGTAGACGAGCGCGTGCGCACGCTCGCTCAGCACGTAGTTGATCGAGACCGAGTCTGCGCGCTGATCCCCGTCAGGCGAGAACTGCAGCCGGTTCGGGTGGGCATCGTCCACCTGCGGCGCCGTCGTGTCGAGCCGGATCCGGTCGGGAAAGAGAATCGTGCGGTGCTGCCGTTCCAGGTGGATCTCGACGCGGTACGTCCCCTCCGGGGCCTTGTCGCCGAAGTCGGTCAGGCCCTCCCAGCGGAAGACGCTGCGCCCGCGCGGCACGCTCTGCCCGGCGACGAGGGTGCGCAGCGGCTTGAGCTTGGAGTCGAGGATGCTGACGGTGACAACGTCCCGATGCCGGAACTTGACGCTGATGTTCGCCCTCTTTCGGGCGCAGCCGCAGGTCGGCGAGAACACCGCGGAGATGTGCGTCCCCGTGATCGGGCTCTTGACGAGCTTCAGCCGCTCTGTGATCGCGAAGGCCGCGGCCGTTGCCACGAGGAGCCCGACCAGGGTCGCAGTCGTCAGAACTCGCTGCAAAGCTCAGCGATTCTACGCTCGCCGCTTAAGCGGCGAATGAGTCGGGCGCATCGACGGCGCGCCGCCACAGCTCGTCGTCGATGTTGCGCCCTGTGACGATGAGCACGACGGGCCGCGGCAGGGTCTCCCGCAGGGCGACCGCGAGGGGTGCGGCAGCCGCCCCTTCCGCCCGGATGCCCACCTCGGCGTAGGCGCCCACCGCGAGCGCCAGCTCGCGCTCGGTGACGAGCTCGAACCGCTGCACGAGCGGGTTCAGCTCCGCGACGGCGAGCGGGATCGCGATCCGAACCGCCAGACCGTCGGCGAACGTCGCGGAGCTCTCGGAGTCGACCGGCCGGCCCGCACGCCAGCTCTCCCACATCGCCGGCGCACCGGCTGCGGAGACGGCGACCCGCTCGGTCATGGGCGCGCGGGCGGCGAGCGCACGGAAGACGCCGATCGCGAGCGCGCCGTTGCCGACCGGGACGACGACGGATCCCGGAGGCTCGGTGAGCTGGTCGAGCAGCTCGTCGCCGATGGCCGCGTAGCCGTCGAACTGAGCCGGCTCGGCGCCGTCCTCGAAGAGGAACCCGCCCTCACGCTCCGCGAGCTCCCGCGCCGCCGCCTTCGCCTCGTCCATGTCGGCGCCGACGCGCCGCAGCTCCGCGCCCTGTAGCTCGATCAGTGCGACCTTCGCCGCGCTCGCCGCCTCGGGCACGAAGACGATCGCGCGAATGCCTGCGCGGCGGGCCGCCCACGCGGTCGCGGCGCCGTGGTTGCCCGTCGACGCCGTGACGACAATGTCCGGTCTCCGCGCCTCGAGCGTCGCGAGCGCACCGCGCCACTTGAACGCACCGAGCTGGTGCTCGTCCTCCCGCTTGAGCCAGATGCCGTCGCGAAAGGGGTCGAGCGGGGTCACACGTAGTCGGGTGTGACCGCGCGCGGACGCCTGAGCCACGCACGCAGGCCGTAGGCGGTGAGGCCGAGGCCGAGCACGATCAGGCCGCCGAGCAGGATCCACTGGGCCTGCGGGACCTTCAGCAGCTTCAGGCCGCTGAGCACGAGGATCGTGCCGAGCGAGAGACGAAGCACGACGTCGGGCAGACGCACGGTGAAGCGGCTCGACAGCAGCACGCCGGGGATCGAGCCCGTCAGCAGCCAGGCCGTCGCGTGCAGGTCGACGTTGCCGCTCACGAGATGGCCGATGCCCGCCACCCAGAGCAGCGCCGCCGCATGGAAGATGTCGGTCCCGACGATCTTCGACATCGTCAGCGGATAGACGAGCACCATCACGAGCCCGAAGAACGTACCGCTGCCGACCGACGTCAACCCGACGACGAAGCCGAAGACGGCGCCGATGATCACCGCGAGAATCTTGTCGCGGCGCGAGAGGATGAACGGCGCGTCGGTCGCCTGGATTCCTCGCTTGATGAACGTCTTCGCGAGAAAGCCGATCCCACCGGCGACGAGAGCGCCGCCGACCGCATAGCTCTCGATGCTCTGGGCCGTGTCGCCGTAGTGGTGCTTGATCAGCGCCGCGACGCCGACGCCGGCGAGCGACAGCGGTCCGGAGCCGAGGAACATCCACAGCGTCAGACGAGCGTGAACGGTGCCGAGACGGCGGTGGCGGATCGCGCCGAACGACTTGAAGATCGCGCCGTGCACGATGTCGGTGCCAACGGCATACGTCGGCTGGAAGCCGAAGACGATCACGAGGATCGGCGTCATCAGCGAGCCGCCGCCCATCCCCGTCAGGCCGACGATCGAGCCGATCAGCAGGCCCGTGAGCGTGAACTGCCAGGTCATCTAGCCGGAAGCGCTGACGATCATCCCGGCGCCGACCGTGTCGTTCGTCGCCTCGTCGATGAGGATGAACGCGCCGGTCTCACGGTTCTCGGCGTATGGATCGACGCAGAGCGGCTCGGACAGGCGCAGCCGAACGACGCCGATGTCGTTCAGTTCGAGCTTCGCGGGGCTCGCCACGTCGAGGAGCGAGCGAATGTCGATCACCGAGACGAGCTCCTCGACGAGACCGCGCACGGTGCGGGTCGTGTGCTTGACGCCGAACTTCGTGTGAGGCTCGAGCGGGCGCTCGCTCATCCAGCAGACACGCGCCTCGAGCTCGCGCGCCACGACCGGCGGCCGCGCGGGGTCGGCGAGAATGTTGCCCCGCGAGACGTCCACGTCGTCCGCAAGCCGGATCGTGATCGACATCGGCGGCACCGCAGCCTCGAGCGGGCCGTCGGCGTTCTCGACCGACTCGATGCGCGAGCGCAATCCCGACGGCAGAACGACGACCTCGTCGCCCGCCTGCCAGATCCCGCTCGCGACACGGCCTGCGTAGCCGCGGTAGTCGTGATGCTCGTCGGACATCGGACGGATCACCCACTGCACGGGGAAACGGCGGTCTTCGAGGTTGCGATCGGTCGCGATCTGGATCTGCTCGAGGAACTCGAGCAGCGGCGGCGCGTCCCACCACGGCATGGACTCCTCGCAACCGTCGACGACGTTGTCGCCGCGTAGCGCCGACATCGGGATCGCCTTCGGATCGCGCGTGCCGAGCGCCGAGTTGAGCTCCTCGAGCTCGGTGACGATCTCGTCGAAGCGCTCCTGCGAGAAATCGACGAGATCCATCTTGTTCACGGCGTACACGACGTGAGGAATCGCGAGAATCGACGCGATGTACGCGTGGCGGCGCGTCTGCTCGACGACGCCTTGCCGCGCGTCGAGCAGGATCACCGCGACGTCCGCGGTCGATGCGCCCGTGACCATGTTGCGCGTGTACTGCACGTGGCCCGGCGCGTCCGCGAGCTGGAAGCGACGGCGCGGCGTGACGAACGAGCGGTACGCGACGTCGATCGTGATCCCCTGTTCCCGCTCGGCGCGCAGTCCGTCGGTGAGCAGCGCCAGGTCGACGTAGTCGTGGCCGCGCCTGCGCGACGCGTCCTCGATGTGCTCCATCTGGTCGACCATGATCTGCTTCGAGTCGTAGAGGAGCCGCCCGATCAGGGTCGACTTGCCGTCGTCGACGGAGCCCGCCGTGACGAGCCGCAGCAGATCGGTCGCGCTAGAGCTAGAAGTAACCGACACGCTTGCGGTCCTCCATTGCGGCTTCGCTGACGCGGTCGTCGGCGCGCGTCTCGCCCCGCTCGGTGACGCG
>DATEXK010000521.1:0-4889 GCA_035257065.1 Gaiellaceae bacterium
GGAGCCGCTGCATGAGGGATTCGACAATTGCCACGACGCGCGCGGGCACACCCGGGGTGCTCTGGCGGGCGGCCCGCCTCGCCGGCGGCCATCCCGGACGTCTCGCCGCCGCAGTCGTCTGCGGAGCGGGCGCTGTCCTCGCTGCCGTCGCGCTTCTCGGAACGTCCGGCTACCTGATCAGCCGAGCATCCGAGCGTCCGCCGATCCTCTCGCTCACCGTCGCCATCGTCGCGGTGCGCGCGCTCGCGATCGCGCGGGCGCTGCTGCGCTACGCCGAGCGGCTGGCCTCCCACGACCTTGCGTTCCGGATGCTCGCCGAGCTGCGTGTGCGCTTCTTCGCCCGGCTCGCGCCGCTCGTTCCCTCCGGGCTCGGGACATTGCGCACGGGTGATCTGCTCAGCCGCTTCGTCGCCGACGTCGACCGGCTTCAGGATCTCTACCTGCGCGGGCTTGCGCCGCCACTCGTCGCGGCCCTCACCATCGCGGCGATCGGCGCCGGGGCAGGTGCGCTGCTTCCCGTCGCGGGAGTGCTGCTGGTCGTCGGCCTTGCACTCGGGGCGCTCGGCCTGCCGGCGCTCACAGCTGCGCTCGCACGTACGACCGGGCGGCGCGAGGCGCCCGCGCGCGCCGCGCTGGCAGGCGACCTCCTCGAGATCGTCGCCGGAGCGCCGGAGCTCGCGGTCTACGGCCGCGAAGCCGACTGGGCCGCCCGCCTCAATCGCAGCGAGTCGACGCTTGCCCGTGTTCAGGCGCGCGACGCGCTCACCGGCGGGCTCGCGGCCGGAGCGGGCGTGCTCTTCGCCGGCGCGCTCGCGCTCGCGGTCGCGCTCGTTGCCGTTCCAGCCGTCAACTCCCACCGGCTCGACTCGGTGCTGCTGGCCGCGCTCGTCCTCGCTGCGCTCGCGGCCTTCGAGGCGATCGCTCCGCTCCCCCAGGCTGCCCAGCAACTCGGCGCGTGCGCTGCCGCCGCCCGACGGCTCGAGCAGGTGACCGATCGCGAGCCGACCGTCGCCGATCCGCCGGAGCCCCGCCCGCTCCCCCGGACAGGCGACCTGGCGGTCGTGGACGCGACCGTCCGCTACCCGGGCCGGGCAGCACCCGCGCTCGACGGCGTCTCGCTCCGCCTCCAGCCCGCGGCCAGGATCGCCGTCGTCGGTCCGAGCGGCGCCGGGAAGACGACGCTCGCGCACCTGCTCGTCCGCTTTCACGATCCCGACAGCGGCACGATCACACTCGGCGGCGCCGACCTCTGCACGGCCGCCCAGTCCGACCTGCGGCACGCGGTGCGCCTCGACGGACAGGAGGCTCACCTCTTCACGACCACCATCGCGGCCAACGTCCGCATCGGCAACCCCGAAGCGGACGACGGCGAGGTCACCGCCGCGCTCACGCGCGCCGGCCTCGGCGGCTGGATCGCCTCCCTTCCCAAGGGTGTCGCGACCGAGGTCGGCGAGGACGGCTTCGCCGTCTCCGGTGGCCAGCGGCGCCGGATCGCACTTGCCCGCACGCTCGTCGCTCCCGCCCGCTTCCTCGTCCTCGACGAGCCCGCCGCCCACCTCGACGATCACGCGGCCCGGCAGCTCTTGGCCGGAATCGCGCGCGACCGCGACGGCCGTGGGATCCTCGCGATCACCCACACCACCGTCGGTCTCGAAGACTGGGACGAGATCCTCGTCCTCGAAGCGGGCCGAGTCGTCGAGCGCGGCACACACGCCGAGCTCGTCGCCCGGAACGGCCGTTACTCCTCGCTCGCCGCGAAGGAGCTCGTGGTCGCCGACGCCGCGGTGGCCGGCGCAAACGTGCCGCTGGCGTAGAGCCGACAGCGGCTACTCCGGCATTTCACCCTCATGGAAGGACTCACGGACAGCCGGAGTTTCGCTCGCTATGCACCGGTCGATGGGGGAAACTTCGCCCATGGCGACGACTGAGCCGGGCGCCGGAGGTCCCATGCTCCTCGATCTGGGGGACGCCGATGCGTTCTGCCGTCTCGTCGGCTCGAGCGCGTTCTTCGCGTCCGGCACACCGGTCTCCGTCGCGCGTGCGCCCGGCCGGCTCGACATCCTCGGCGGGATCTCCGACTACTCCGGCGGGCTCGTGCTCGAGCTGCCGCTGCGTGTCGCAGCTCTCGCCGCCGCGCAACCGACCGAGGACGGTCGCGTGGTCGCCGTCAGTGGTGGGCGGCGCATCGCAGCCGACGCGGACGTGCTCGCGCATGCTTCCCTCGACGAGATCGCTGCGACGTTCACCGGCCGTGACGCGTGGGGCGCCTACGTGCTCGGCCCGGTCGCGCTTCTCGTCCGGGAGCAGGGCCTGCCGCTCGCCGGCCTGCGCGTACTCGTCTCCTCGTCGATCCCGGAGGGGAAGGGGCTCGGCTCCTCGGCAGCGGTCGAGGTCGCGGTGCTGCAAGCGGCCGCCGCCTGCCTGGGCGCCGCGCACGGGCCGCGCGAGCTCGCGCTGCTCGGGCAACGGGCCGAGCAGATCTTCGCCGGCGCGCCGTGCGGCGCGATGGACCAGATGGCGGTCATGCACGGAGAGGAGGGCGAGTTGCTTGCACTCCTGTGCCGTCCCGCGGAGATCGTCGCGTCCGTGCCACTGCCGCGTCCGCTCGCCGCGTGGGCGATCGACTCCGGCCTGCCGCACGCCGTCTCGGGCGACGCCTATCGCCGCGTCCGCTGCGCGGCATTCATGGGATACGCGCTGCTCGAATGTGCGGCCGACCATCTTGCGGAGCTCGAGCGCGACGACGTCGACCCGCAGCTGCTGCCGCGGCGCATGCTCGGCGCCGACTTCCTCGGCCTGCGCGACGGCATCACCGATCCGCTGAGCGCGGTCGAGCCCGCGGTCGAGTACAGGGTGCGCGCGGCGACGCTCTTCCCGCTCGAGGAGCACGCGCGCGCGCGCGAAGCTCTCGCCCTCCTGGGGGAGGAGCCGCCCGAGGACGCTCTCCGCCGCATCGGCGAGCTCATGTACGAGTCGCACGCCGGCTACTCGCGCTGCGGCCTCGGCGTGGCGCGGACGGACGAGATCGTCGAGGTCGTGCGCGAGGCCGGCATGCGCGAGGGGCTGATCGGGGCGCGCGTCAGCGGCGGAGGGAGCGGCGGAGCCGTCGTCGTCCTCGGGCACACGGACGCGGAGCCGCGCGTCCGTGCGATCGCCGAGTCTCTCGGTGCGGGCCTCGTCGGCGGGTCGTCGCCGGGAGCCGCGCGCTTCGGCGTCCGCGTCGTGCACGGCCGGGCCGACTGAGAACTCAGCGCTCGGAACGCCGGAGCAGGAACGCCTCCACACGCATGGTCTAGCCCACGACGTGAACGTCGCAGTCGCGTTCCCGCAGCGCCTCGACCACTGCCGGATCGGCCGACCGGCCGGTGATCACCAAATCGACGTCTGCGATGCTGCAGAGCCGTGCCACCTCGATGCGGCCGAGCTTGCTCCCGTCCGCGAGCACGACCTTGCGCGTCGCCACGGCCAGCATCCGCTGCTTCAAGGCGGCCTCGGGCAGGTTGATGTTCGTGACGCCTCCGATCGGATCGACGCCGTTGCAACCGAGCAACACCGTCTTGACCGAGATCTGGTCGAGGATGAGCGTCGCTAGGGGATCGACAAGCGAATGCTGCAGCGGCCGCAGCGTCCCGCCCAGCACCACCACCGTGATCCGCGGCGTGGCCGGCTCGAGCTCGAGCGCGGTCTTCAGCCCGTTCGTGAAGACGACCACGTCGCTGAGCTCCGCCCGCGCCGCGATCGCCCGAGCTGCTGCTGCCGCCGTCGTCCCGACGTCGACGAGCACCGTCTCGCCGTCCTCGAGCAGGGCCGCGGCCGCCTGCGCGATCGCGACCTTCTCGGCCGCGAAGCTCGAGATGCTGTCCTCGAACGGTTGCTCCTGGCGTCGGATCAGGCGCGGGATGGCACCGCCGCGGACGCGGTGCACCTTCCCCTTCGCGGCGAGGGAGTCCAAGTCGCCGCGCACCGTCACCGCCGAGACCCCAAAACGGCTGCTCAGCTCACCGACGTGCACGAACTCGCGCTCCTGGATCTCCGCGAGCATGCGCTCGCGCCGCAGCGAGGCGGGGACGGGCGGCTCTGTCGCCTCCGCGCTCACGAGATCATCGCCGCATCCGGCTGCGTGACCGCGAAGAGCGCGTCGAGCTCGATCGGCTCGACGGGAACATCCAGACCGGCGAGCTGCCGCGCCGCGTGCTCTGGCGCGACGTCGTTGAGGAAGAGTCCGAGCCCCGTCTCCACGCTCGCCCGGATCTTTGTCACTCCGGGCGCGCGATGCAGCGGGTACAGCTCGAACGCGAGGTGCCAGTCGGGCTGATCGTGAGGCGCCTCCTGCGCGACCATCATGTACGGCAGCTGGAAGTCGAAGAGTGCGTCGTACCGGCGCGTGACGTCGCGCAGGGCGACGGCGAGGTCGCGCTGCTCCTCGGGGTCGAGGTCAGCCAGCCGCCGAAGCCCGTGCCGGCGCGCCCGGACCACCACCTCGAACGGCCATCTGGCCGCGAAGGGCACGGCCACGGCGAAGCTCTCGTTCGCGGAGACGACGCGGTCGGAGCGGTCGTCGGCCTGCGCCGCCGCGCACGAGAGGCAGCGTCCCTCGCGCCGCCGGTGGCGGTGGTGCGCCTCGGACTTTGCCGCCGTGACCGGCGGGACGTGGTCGAGGGCGTAGATCTGCCCATGTGGATGCGCGATGGTGGCGCCGACTTCGGCGCCCCGGTTCTCGAAGACGCAGACGTATGCATGGGCGGGGTCCGCCCAGAGCTCGCGGGCGCGGTCGATCCAGACCGCGACGACGCGGACGAGCTCGATCGGCGACAGCTCGCAGAACGAGGCGTCGTGTCGGTCCGTGTAGAGAACGACCTCGCAGCGCCCCTGCGCCGGTCCGGTCGGGC
>DATEXK010000522.1:0-5146 GCA_035257065.1 Gaiellaceae bacterium
TGCCCGTGTGGCAGCCACCCGGGCGCAGGCGCTCGCCGAGCGAGGCTTCGGGGACGCCGCGATCCGCTACGACCTCGAGCACGAGGGCGTCGCGGGAAACCTGGTCGACGAGGCGCTCGCGGGCCTCGAGCCGGAGCGCGACCGCGCCAGAGCGCTCGTGCAGCGGCGTGGCGCCGAGCTGCGGACGGCTCGCTGGCTTGCAGGCAAGGGCTTCGACGCAGCGAGCGTCGAGGACGCATTGGGTGAATTCGGGGGCCGGGGCGGATTTGCAGAAGACGCCTGATCGGCGCTAGGATCTTGCAACACGCTTCACCTGACATTTAGCCTGCATAGAGCGTTTTTCCGAAATCGCACGCCCATATGAGAACCCACGACTCGAGACGATCCAGAGGTAGACCGACGGCGAGGTAGGGCGGCCGTCAGCCGGTGCGCGACCGTGCGCGCCGGGAACTGAGCGACTTCGGCGATCCGCTAGGCGGGCGCAATGCCGGATGGGGTGAACCCAACCGAGCGAGGTGCGTCGCACGTGCACATCGGGATCGCAGTTGCCGCCGGGGTCGCCGTTGGAGCAGCCCTCGTCCTGCTCGCGGTGCAGGTGTTCGGAGCGACGAGCGTCGGCAAGGCGCGCCGCATTCACCGTCAGCTCGTGGACGATGCCGAGCGCGAGGCCGAGGCGCTCCGGCGCGAGGCGCAGATCGAATCGCGCGAGCAGGCGATCAAGCTCAGGGCCGACATCGACGCCGAGCACGCCGATCGCCGCATGCAGGTGCTGAAGATCGAGGAGCGCGTGCTTGCGAAGGAGGAAGACGTCGAGCGAAAGCTCGTCGAGCTCCAGCGCAAGGACCAGGGGCTCGCCGATCGCGAGGTGCACCTCCGGCAGCTGCAGGACGAGCTCAAGCAGGCGAAGGCGACGCAGCAGGCAGAGATCGAGCGCGTCGCGGGGATGAGCCTCCAGGAGGCGAAGGCACATCTGCTCGAGCGGGGCGAGGAGCTCGTACGGCACGACCTCGCGCGCCGCGTCCGCATGCTCGAGGAGGAAGCGCGCGCGGAGTCGAAGCGCCGCGCGCGCAACCTCGTCGCGGACGCACTCCAGCGTGTTGCGGCAAGCCACGCCGCCGAGACGACGGTGACCGTGATCGAGCTCCCGTCCGACGACATGAAGGGTCGGATCATCGGCCGCGAGGGACGCAACATCCGTGCGCTCGAGCATCTCACCGGCGTCGACTTCATCATCGACGACACGCCGCACGCCGTCGTTCTCTCATCCTTCGACGGGCTGCGCCGCGAGGTGGCGCGTCTGACGCTGACCAAGCTGATCGAGGACGGGCGGATCCATCCCGCCCGTATCGAGGAGATGTACTACCAGTCCAAGGCGGAGATCGAGGACGTCGTGCGCCAGGCCGGCGAGCAGGCCGTGTTCGAGGCGAACTGCGGGCCGTTCCACGAGGAGCTCGTGCGTATCCTCGGCAGGCTGCGGTTCCGCACGAGCTACGGGCAGAACGTGCTCAAGCACACGCTCGAGGTCGTGCACCTTGCGGGGATCATGGCCACTGAGCTCGGCGCGAGTGTGCAGACCGCGAAGCGCGCGGCCATGCTCCACGATCTCGGTAAGGCGATGACCCACGAGATCGAGGGGTCGCATGCCGCCATCTCGGCGCAGTTTGCCCGTCGCTACGGCGAGTCGCAGGGCGTCGTTCACGCGGTCGAGGCGCACCACTACGAGGTGCAGCCGCAGACCGTCGAGGCGGTGCTCCTCATCTCCGCCGATGCGATCTCGGCGTCGCGCCCGGGCGCGCGCGGGGAGTCTCTCGAGCACTACATCAAGCGACTCGAGTCGCTCGAGCAGCTGGCCGCCGCGAAGCCGGGCGTCGACAAGGTCTACGCGCTCCAGGCGGGCCGGGAGATCCGCGTGATCGTTCGACCGACGGAGGTCGACGACGACCTCGCAGCGCTGCTCTCGCACGAGATCGCGCGCGAGATCGAGGACCAGCTCGAGTACCCCGGCCAGGTGAAGGTGACCGTGATCCGCGAGAGCCGGTCCATCGACGTTGCGCGCAACCACACGACCGGGTCGAACGGCGACGGCGAGCGGAGGGCGCTCGACGCTCCGATCGAGACGGCGCCGGCTCCGCTCGACCCGGCTTCGCTCGAATCAGCCTCGCTCGACCCAGCCCCGCTCGACGCGAGGCCGATCGAGGATTCGCCCAGCCAGGCCGCCTGACGCCTCGGCGTCAGTTGTTAGACATCTTAATACGATGGATTAGCTAACCTTCTGCCGGAGATGGGTGCTGTCGAGGCAGCGAGCGGGCGCACCAAGGTGCGCGAGACCGGGGGAGGGCAGACCGGCCCGCTGCTCCGACTGACCGGCGTCGCGCTCGGCTACGAGACGGCGACCGGGTTCCATCTCGCCGTCGCCGACGCGAGCTTCGACGTCGCGCCGCGCGAGAAGCTCGTCGTGATCGGTCCGTCGGGATCCGGCAAGTCGACGCTCCTGAAGGCGATTGCCGGGTTCGTCGTCCCGGTTGCAGGAGTGATCGAGCTCGAGGGGCGACGCTCGTTGCGGCCCGGCCCCGACCGAGCCGTCGTCTTCCAGGAGTTCGACCAGCTCTTCGCGTGGCGGACCGTCCTCGGCAATGTCGCGTACCCGCTTCGCGTCAACGGCTTCAGCCGTGCTGCGGCCACCGCGCGCGCCCGCACCTTCCTCGAGCTCACGCAGCTCACGGATGCCGCGGAACGCCATCCGCACGAGCTGTCGGGAGGCATGAAGCAACGCGTGGCGATCGCACGCGCGCTCGCACTCGACCCCCGCGTGCTCCTCATGGACGAGCCGTTCGGCGCCCTCGACGCGATCACGCGCCAGCGGCTGCAGATCGAGCTGAACCGGATCGTCGCCGAGACGGGAGTGACGCTCGTCTTCATCACGCACTCGATCGAGGAGGCGCTCGTGCTCGGCGACCGGATCGTCGTGCTCGGCGAGACGCCGTCGCGCGTGATCGAGGTCGTCGACGTGAAGGGCCTCGGTGGTCCGGACACCGTCGAGCATTCGGCTATGCGGGGGCGGCTCCGCTCCCTGCTCACCGTCGATCGCGGGGAGGTGGTCGCCGATGGCGGCGGTCTCGAGTAGTCCGGTGATCGCGCGCCGTTCGCCGGGGTGGAGGTGGACGACCCCTCCGTCGTGGCTTCGCAAGACGATCCTGCTCGTCG
The DNA here is from genome assembly GCA_035257065.1 of Gaiellaceae bacterium. Lineage (GTDB taxonomy): Bacteria > Actinomycetota > Thermoleophilia > Gaiellales > Gaiellaceae > Palsa-739. The sequence continues at coordinate 3,205 of DATEXK010000522.1, forward strand.
CGCTCATCGGTGTCTGGCAGGCGTACGTCAGTCTCGGCCACGTCAGCCACCTACTCTGGGCGACGCCGTGGCAGACAGCACGGGCCTTCGCCACGGGCTGGCGCGACGGAAGCCTCGCCGGCCCGACGTGGACGACGCTGCAGATCCTGCTCCAGAGCGTCGGCATCGGCGCCGGAATAGCCGTCGCCTTCACGATCTTCGCCGCTCTCTCGAGCGTCGGCGAGGACCTGCTCGAGCTGCTCACGTCGATCTTCAACCCGTTGCCCGGCGTTGCGATCCTGCCGCTCGCGATGCTGTGGTTCGGCATCAACAGGAGCGCAATCGTCTTCACCATCGCGCTCTCCACGATCTGGCCGATCGCGATCAACCTCAGCATGGGCTTCCGTACGGTGAGCCCGACGATCGTCGCGGTCGGACGCAACATCGGGCTCTCTCGCTTCCGCGTCGTCACGGATGTGCTGGCGCCCGCAGCGCTGCCTCACGCGGTCACCGGGCTCAAGAGTGCGTGGGCATTCGGCTGGCGCACGGTGATCGCATCTGAGCTCGTCTTCGGCGTCGCCGGCAGCAAGGGCGGCCTCGGCAACTACATCAACAACGCACGCAACTTCTTGCTGACTCCTCGAGTATTCGCCGGGCTCGTGACCATTGCGGTCCTCGGCGTCTTCTTCGAGGCGCTCTTCGGCGCGGCCGAGCGACGGACGGTCGTGCGCTGGGGAATGAAGCGGAGCTGACAACGAAAGGAGAGACGTGAAACGCCTTTACCGCTCAGTGCTCCTCGCATCCGTCGTCCTCGCAGGGCTTGGAGCCCTCGCCGCAACCGCCGGCGCCGGCGGAACACAGGCGCGTGTGAGCATTCCTGCGCCGAACAAGGTCACGATTGCCTACCAGCCGGGGATCGGATATGCGCCCCTGATCGTGCTCAAAGCGCAGCGCACGCTCGAGACGCAATTCCCCGGCACGACGTTCTCGTGGCAGGTGCTGTCTTCCGGGGCCGCCGTCACCAACGGGATCATCTCGGGTGACGTCCAGATCGGAGCCGGCGGCGTCGGGCCGCTCATCATCGCCTGGGACGCAGGCGTCGACCTGAAGACGATCGCCCCGCTCGACTGGGGCGATCTGTGGCTGATGGCCAAGGACCCCGCAATCAAGACGGTGGCCGACCTGAAGGGCAAGAAGATCGCGATGCCCGGTACGACATCGATCCAGGCTGTCGTGCTGCGCAGGATGGCGCAAGTGAAGCTCGGAGACGCGCATGCGCTCGATTCCGGGATCATCGCGATGGATCACCCCGTGGCGATGCAGGCGCTCCTCACGGGACAGATCGACGCACATCTCACGTCCGCGCCGTACCAGCTGCAGGAGAAGGTGCGCGGCGCCCACGTCGTAGCCCGCAGCTATCAGTACTTCGGCGCTCACTCGTTCCTCGGAGCATGGGAGACGTCGAAGTTCTACGCGCAATATCCGGCGTTCTCGCAGAAGTTCTACACGGACGTGCAAACGGCGATTGCGCTCATCAACAAGAACCCGACGCAGGTCTCGCACCTCCTGCAGAGTGATTCAGGCGGAATCCCGAGCTGGCGTCAGTACAAGCAGTGGCTTGCGGCTTCGGGCCTGACGTTCACGACGAGACCGCTCGGCATGATGCGCTTCGCGAACTTCATGAACAAGATCGGGCTGATCAAGAAGATGCCCGCTTCGTGGCAGGATCTCGTATTCCCGCCCGTGTACGGCACGAAGGGCAGCTGAACGACGATCGCGCGCCGGGGCCCGGTACGCGGGCCTCGGCGGCGCGATCACGCCCGGTGCACTCCCATCGTGATCTTGCCGACGTAACCGTTGCCGCTCTTCGTGACGCCGAGCAACGACTTGCTGCCGCCGTTGCGGTAGATCGAGTCATTCGAGTCACGGACGTCGCGCGCGCCGCGTGAGTTGTACGGCGCCT
>DATEXK010000523.1:0-4501 GCA_035257065.1 Gaiellaceae bacterium
CGGGACGCGGCAACGATCTTTGTCGCCTCGGAACGGTTGCCCCAGCCGCGCGTCTCGGTCCGCTTCGACGGCTCGAGATCCTTGTAGCGCTGGAAGAAGTGCTCGATCTCGTCGCGCAGCTCGGCGTTGACATCGTGGATGTCACGGACGCGCTCGAAGGACGGGTCGCCGAGCGGCACGCACAGCACCTTCTCGTCGGGGCCTTTTTCGTCGGTCATGTGGAACACGCCGATCGGCCGCACGCGGATGCGGCAGCCGGGAAACGTCGGGTCGGAGACGAGCACGAGTGCGTCGAGCGGGTCTCCGTCCTCGGCAAGCGTTCCCTCGACGTAGCCGTAGTCGGCGGGATACGCCATCGCCGTGAAGAGCCGGCGGTCGAGCACGATGCCGCCGAGCTCTTCGTCGTACTCGTACTTGTTTCGCGATCCGGAAGGGATCTCGACAAAGACGACCGCGTGTGTCTCGCCGCTCACGCCCGCGCTACGGCGGCCGGGACGAGCGCGTTGTCGAGGTCTGAGACGAGATCCTCGACGGCCTCGATGCCGACCGACAGGCGCACGAGATTGCCCGGAGCGGCGAAGGGTGCGTCGGCGGTCGAGGCATGAGTCATGCGCGCCGGCACCTCGATCAGGCTCTCGACGCCGCCGAGCGACTCCGCGAGCTGGAAGAGCTTCGTGCGGGCGACGAGTGCGACAGCTTCCTCGTCCGACTCGGCGAGAAACGAGACCATGCCGCCGAAGTCGCGCATCTGGTGCGCCGCGATCGCGTGTCCAGGGTGCGTCGGCAAGCCGGGATAGAAGACGTGCTCGACGCGAGGGTGCAGCTCGAGCCACGCCGCGATCGCCGTCGCGTTCTCGCAATGCTTGCGCATGCGCACGGCGAGCGTCTTGATGCCACGGAGCACGAGCCAGCTGTCGAAGGGCCCGGGGACGGCGCCGAGCGACTTCTGGAGGAAGTACAGGCGCTCCGCGATCGTCGGGTCGTTCGTGGCGGCGAAGCCGCCGACCGTGTCGGAGTGGCCGCCGAGGTACTTCGTCGTCGAGTGGACGACGACGTCGGCGCCGAGCTCGAGCGGGCGCTGGAGGTACGGCGTCGCGAACGTGTTGTCGACGACGAGGATCGCGCCGACTTCGTGCGCCGCGTCGGCGGCTGCGCGGATGTCGACGACGTTCAGCAGCGGGTTCGACGGCGACTCGATCCACACCATGCGCGTGTTGTCGTCGAGATGCTCGCGTAGGTTCGGGAACTGATCCGCCGGCACGTACTCGAACTGGTAGCCCTTGGGCTCGTACACCTGCGAGGTCATCCGGTACACGCCGCCGTACACGTCGGCGATCAGTACGACGCGCTGGCCGGGATCGACGAGGTGCATGAGCGTCGTCGTCGCGCCGAGCCCCGACGAGAACGCGATGCCGTGGTCGGCCGACTCGAGCGACGCGAGGCACTCCTGCAGCGCGGTGCGCGTCGGGTTTGCGACGCGGGAGTAGTCGTAGCCCTTGTGGACGCCGACCGCGTCCTGCACGTACGTCGAGGTCTGGTAGATCGGCACGGTCACGGCGCCCGTGGCGGGATCCGGCTCCTGACCGTCGTGGATCGCCCGGGTCTCGAAGTCCATGCCTCCGATTGTACGGTGGGGTGCGCGCCCACCGCGGGCCACGGCGGCTCGTGACACTCTCGTGACGCGGTGTGCCCCGACGTGTTCGCCGCAACCACGCCCCAGCCGGCCACTCCCGGGTCAGATCCCGCGTAGGCACGCGCAGGAACTGCCCCCCGGGGTCAGACCCGGGTCTGACCCCGGGTCTTGCCTGCTCGCCCTCAGCGGGACACGGTGGTGGCGCCGAGGACGCGGGCCAGGCGGATCAGAGCCAGATCGAGCGTGGAGTCGAGGTCGCCGCGGACGCCGGGGTCGGGGTGGAACGCCTTCACGCGCAGCACGCCCTCCGCCCGGTCGTGCTTCAGGTCGGCGCGGCCGACGATCCGGTCGCGGCGGAGTAGCGGCAGCACGTAGTAGCCGTACACGCGCTCGTGCTCGCGCTTGTAGATCTCGATCACGTGCTCGAAGCCGAACGTGCGTGTCAGGAACGCGCGATCCCACAGGAGATTGTCGAACGGAGAGAGCAGGAGCGCGGGCGGCAGCGGGCCGCCGGGCTCGACGCCGACCGGTACGAGCACCGGCGCCTTGCCGTCCGCGACGTCGAGACGGCGAAGCTTCCCCTCCGAGACGAGTGCGTCCGCGTGCGGCCGGATGCGCGCGACGCCACCCTTCAAACGCCACATCTCCGCGACCGCAGACTCGGTCAGCGCGCCGCGCGCCTCGACCCCGCGCAGCGTCGCCCAGCGCACGTATTCGTCGTCGCTCGGCGGCCCGCCGTCGGCGAGCTCCGCCGGCAGCACCCGCTCCGGCAGGTCGTACAACCGCTGGAAGCCGTCACGTCCCGCAATTGCGAGCCTGCCCGCCGAGTGCAGTGCCTCGAGCACGACTTTCGCGGGCTTCCAGTTCCACATCCCGGTAGCGCTGTTTGCGGAGCCTTCGGCCCGGGGTCCCGTGCCCTCGAAGTGCCGCGACCCGAGCGGCCCGCGCTCGCCGATCTCCCGCAGCACGAGCTGGGTCAACTCAGGTTCGCGTTCGAACACGTTGCCCCGCCAGGGATGCGACTCCGCGAACATCGCCATGCGCCAGCGGTGCATCGGGTAGTCCTCCACCGGCAGGAGGCACGCTTCGTGCGCCCAGTATTCGAACAGCTTCCCGGAACGCAGCAGGCGCGATATGCACGGCTCCGGATAGGCCCCGACCCGCGCGCCGAGTGCGAGCCGATGGCTGCGCTCCACCGTTGACACCGAGTCGAGCTGGATGCAGCCGACGCGCCGGATCGTCGCGAGCACTTCGGCGGGTGTGCCGGCTCGCGGACGCGACGCAAAACCCTGTGCCTCCACCACGCGGCGGCGGATCTCTGCGAGGCTGACGGTCGTGAGCGACTTCGGCACCTTCGTACTAGACCAGTTGCCGCCGCCTCCAGGGCGCGTGCTCGAGGTCGGCTGCGGACGCGAGGGCGGGACAAGTGCGACGCTCGCGGCTGCCGGGTACGACGTCCACGGGGTCGACCCCGACGCTCCCGACGGCCCGGGCTTCACGCGTGCACGCTTCCAGGACATCGAAGGCGCCTACGACGCCGTCGTCGCGGGTCGGGTGCTCCATCACGTCAATCCGCTCGACGAGGGAATCGCGAAGCTTGCGACCCTCGCGCCGCTGCTCGTCGTCGACGAGTTCGCACCGGACCGCATCGACCCCGGCGCACGCGACTGGTACGAAGGGCAGTTCCGGATGCTCGCGGCCGCCGGAGCGGATCCGCCCGGCCCGCCCGATCTCGGCGCGTGGGCGGAACGCCATCCCGATCTGCATTCGCCCGAGACGCTGCTCGACGCGCTTCGAGCCCAGTACGACGAGCGCGCGCTCGAGTGGCTTCCGTACCTGCACCGCTGGCTCGGCGGCCCGAGTAGCGAGGCGCTCGAGAGCACCCTCGTCGGTGCGGGAGCGATCCGCGCCATCGGCTACCGCTGGGTTGGAACGGTGAAGTCCGGAAGCGCTACGCCCGCGCGCCGCTGACCACGTCGACGACGTGCTCCTCGGCCGCGTCGCGGTACTCAGGCCCGAGCTTGTCCGCGAGGAGCTTCGCGAGCTCGCCGCTCTCTCCGAGCTCCTGCGTGATGTCGGCGCCGCCGATCAGCTCACCCTTCACGAAGACCTGCGGAATCGTCGGCCAGCCTGAGATCGCCTGCAGCTCCTGGCGGATTGCCGGGTCGGGAAGGATGTCGACGGCGGTCACGGGTGCGCCCGCTTCGCGCAGCGCAGTGAGCGCCCGGTGCGAGTTGCCGCACATCGGGATCTGCGGCGTGCCCTTGATGAACACCGCGACAGGCTCGTTCGAGATGACGTCCTGGATCCGTTCCGACAACTCGCTCATGTGGTTCCTCTCGTTTTGATTCGAAGCTCGTGAATTGTCCCGTCGCGCAGCGGCTCGGCGAGCGCCTCGTTGACGAGGCGGTGCTGGTCGAGCAGCGAGAGCCCTGCGAAGCGCGGGCTCGCGACGATCACCTGGAAATGGTCGCCGTCGCCGGTTCGATCCACGACGCGGAGCTCGTCCGCGTCCGGGAACGCACCCTGCAGCAGAAGCTCGAGTCGCTCGGCGGCCATTCGGGCATGCTAGCCACAGGCCCTGTGTCTGGAGCCACGCGGTCGAGGTCGGGCCGCTTCGGCAGGGCGCGTCGACCGCGGTCTATCGTCAGAGCACCCAACCTGATCGAGAGGCACGCATGACCACTCAACCCAACGTCGGCCTGATGCTCTACACGGTTCGCGACGAATGCGCGCGCGATCTCGAGGGCGTCTTGCGGACGGTCGCCGAGATCGGTTACGACGGCGTCGAGCTCTACCAGCTCCACGGCCACGATCCCGCGGTCGTTCGACGCTGGCTCGATGAGACCGGGCTCGTGGCCGCCGGCC
>DATEXK010000524.1:0-7264 GCA_035257065.1 Gaiellaceae bacterium
CGCCGGCCGGTAAGGCCGGTCGCTCGTCAAGGCGTCGAATACATCGGCGACGGCGACGATCCGCCCCTCGAGTGGAATCTCCTCGCCCACGAGGCCGCGCGGGTAGCCGCTGCCGTCCCAGCGCTCGTGGTGTGTCCAGGCGATGACGGCCGCGGTCTCCAACAGCTCCGTTCCGGAGCCGGCAAGCAGCTCGTGACCGACGTCCGCATGGCGCTCCATCTCGGCGCGCTCCTGCTTGTCGAGGGGACCGGTCTTTCTCAGGGCCTTCTCGGAGACTGAGATCTTGCCGATGTCGTGTAGCGGGCTGACAAGCCGCAGCAGCTTCGCGCGCGCCGGATCGAGGCCGAGCGCAAGCGCGATCTGCTCCGTATAGAAACTGACGCGCTCGACATGCGCTCCCGTCGCGCCGTCGTGCGACTCGATCGCACGACTGAGCCTGGAAATCGTCTCGCTGTACGCACGACGCAACTCGCCCTCGGAGTCCTCGAGACGGGCGACCGCGACCTCGAGCTCCGCCGTACGCGATACGACAGTCTCCTGCAGGTCAGACTCGTAGACGCGCCGCGCAGCGTCGCGCTTGCGCCGGCGCAGTGCTTCCGTCACGTCGATCAAGAGCTGATTCACCTCGAACGGCTTCGTCAGGTAGCCGTAGGCGCCGAGCTGCAGCGCCGTGGACGCGATCTCGGGATCGTCTCGCCCGGTGACCATGACCGTGGCGACTTCCGGATGCGTGCGGTAGAGCTCTTCGACGAGGTCGAGGCCTGAGCGGCCCGGCAGTCCGATGTCACAGAGCACGACTGCGAAGAAGCGCTCGTCGAGCACTTTGCGCGCCTCCTCCGCCGAGCCGACCGCCACGCAATCGTGGCCCGAATCGAGAAGCACGCGCGAGATGAGGCCGCGAACCTGAGGGTCGTCGTCGACGCAGAGGATGGACTCGGCAGTCACGCCGCTTACGCCGGCTTGTCCAGGACGCTTCGAACGGTCTGCGCGAGCTCGGCGGGCGCAAACGGCTTCTTCAGCATCTCGGCGTCCGAATGTGTCGAAGACGACGCGACATACGCGTTGCCGGACATGAAGAGCGTCCGCATCTCAGGACGACCGTGGCGCAAGCGTGCGGCAAGCTCGAAGCCGCTCATCTCGGGCATCACAATGTCGCTGAGCAGGAGATCGACGCGTTGCTCGTCCGCAAGCAGCACTTCGGCCTCACTCGGGCGCGACGCAGGCAGTACGCGGTAGCCCGCGCGCTCGAGCACGCTGCGCACGAGGTCCCGAACCGCCTGGTCGTCCTCGACGAGCAGGATGGTCTCCGTCCCGTGGGCGAGATCTCCGACGCTCGGCGTCGTCTCCGGTGCCGGTGGATGCCCGAGCTCGAGCAGCCGACGCGTCAACGTCGCCGCGTGGTCGGCAGCTTTCGCGATCTCGTCTACGTCCGCTAGCTGCTCGGGCGCGGAGAGCGACGTGCGAAGGACGCTGCTGTAACCCTTGACGACGAGCAGGGCGTTGTTGAGGTCGTGCGCCACCTCATCGACGAGCCGGATCGCGGCCTCCAGGCGCGCCGCGTCATCGGCAGGCGGTGGCGTTTGGGGCCGACGCGGTATCACGACAACCCCACACTACTTGGCAAACGCGCACTATCGTCAACAATATGCCCCCTGCGGAGCTGGAGGTCCTGATCGTCGACGACGACGAAATCGTCTGCGCGTGGCTGCGCAGGTCGCTCGCGGGCACGGAGTTTCGCGTCGCGGGTGAGGCGCCGAGCCATGCGGCCGCGCTGAAACTGCTCAAACGGCGCCACATCGACCTGCTGCTCGTGGACTTCAGGCTGAAGGACACGAACGGCCTCGAGTTCATCCGTGGGCTTCGAGCCGACGAGCGGATGACGCCCGCCGTGATCATGACGGCGTCCGGCGAGCGGGGCCTGAGCGAAGCGGCGCGCGAGGCGGGCGCCCACGGCACGCTCGTGAAGAGCTCGAATCCCGACTCGCTCCTCGCCGCGCTGCGCGCGGTCGCGGCGGGAGAGACGTGGTTCGATCCCGGCCATCCGAGCCGCGCGACCGATGCGTCGCCGCTCACGCGTCGCGAGCGAGAGGTGCTGACGCTCGTGGCCCGCGGTCTCACGAACAGGGAGACTGCCGAGCAACTCGAGCTTGGCGAGGAGAGCGTGAAGACGTATCTCGAGCGTGCCTACGCCAAGCTCGGCGTCTCGCGCCGAGCGGAGGCAGTGGCTGAAGCGCACAGGCTCGGCCTCCTAGGTGGCTAGTCGATCAACTTCGCGCGCAGGGCCGTCGCAACGGCCTCGGTACGGGTCGCGGCGCCGAGTCGCTTCCGCGCTTTCGCTGTATGCACGCGAACGGTGTCGGGGGTGACCCCGAGGCGCGTCGCGATCTCGCGGTAGCCGAGGCCGTCGGCGAGCAGGCGCAGTGTCAAGCTTTCACTCGCCGTGAGTCTCCGGTCGGTGCGGCTCGCGCGGGGCGCTCGGAACGCACGACCGACGTGGTGCTCCCCCGCGACGGCATCCCACGCCACGCGCACGAGCTCGCCCAGCGGCGACTGCTTGGCGACGATGGCGTCGACGCCGGCCAGCATCGCCGTCTCGGCTGGACCGAGCTCGGCGGCGTCCGCGAACGCGACGATGCGCATCGTGAGATCCGTCGCGTGCAAGGCGCCGAGGACCGGGCGTCCGTCGGACGCCGAGAGATCGGGATCTCCGACCACCACCTCGGGGTGGAATCGTGCGGCCGCTTCGAGGGCGTCCTCGGCGGTCGAAACGCGGGCGACGACGTCGAAGCCCGCTTCCTCGAGTCCGGCGGCCACGAGATCGACGAGCGCAGGGTGAGGATCGACGACGAGGCAGGTCGGCCGCGCCGAGCTCAGCCATATGGGGCTCTCAGCCGACACCACATGCAAAGCCTCGCGTCGCGCGGAGGCCTCGTTGTCCCCCGTTCAGGTCGTGGAGCTCAGACCAGGGCCGGCAGGAAGATGCGGAACGTCGCCCCCGAGCCGAAGCGGCTCTCCGCGACGATCGTGCCACCGCTCTGCTTGACGATGCCGTAGGCGGTCGACAAGCCGAGGCCGTCACCAAGCCCGACCTCCTTCGTCGTGAAGAAGGGCTCGAAGACGTGCTCGAGCGTCTCTGTCTCCATTCCCTGCCCCGAGTCGCTGATCGCGAGCTCGACGTACGGACCTCCGGCGAGCTCGCGGGCGGTGGCCCCGTCTGAAGCCTCTACGTCATGCTCGATATCGACGTTGCGCGTCCCGATCGCGATGCGGCCCCCGATGAGCATTGCCTCCGAAGCGTTGGCGACGATGTTCAAGATCACCTGCTCCATCTGCGAGGGGTCGGCGCGTACCTCGCGGAGGTCACCTGCGGAATCGACCTCGAGCACCACCTCCGGGCCGAGGATTCGCAAGAGCATCGGCGACAGATCGGTTACGAGCGCGTCCAGATCGAGCGGGCGCGGCTGCAGCACCTGTCTGCGCCCGAACGCCAACAGCTGGGATGTGAGCTTCGCCGCGCGGTCCGCCGCGCGCTCGATCTCCTCGGCGTGACCACGTTCGACCGTGCCGGGCGACAGTCGCGCGAGCAAGAGTTGCGAGTAGCCGCGGATCGCCGTCAGCATGTTGTTGAAGTCGTGCGCGATGCCGCCGGCAAGCGCCCCCACGCTCTCGAGCTTCTGCGCCTGCCACAGGGCGGTCTCGAGCTGCCGGCGCGCGGTGACGTCGCGGAGGATCGAGAGGTGGCGCCCCGGCAGCACGTTGGCCGTCGCCGTGAACTCGGTCTCGCGACGCGTGCCGTCGCGACGCACGATCGTGCCTGCGCCCGCGGCCGTGCCGCGCTCGAGAAACTCCTGCCACACGGCAAGCCGGCTGCCGAGGACGGACGAAAGCTCCTCAGGAGCCAGCGACAGGAGCTCGTCGCGAGTTCGTCCGAAGAGCTCGCACGCTGCTGGATTGACGTCGATGTAGCTCCCCTCATCGGCGACGATGACCATCGCGTCCAGTGCGCTGTCGAAGATCGCACGGAACTGCTCCTCACTCTCGCGGAGGGCATCGATCGCCTCGCGCTCCGCCTGTTCGGCGCGCTTGCGATCGGTGACATCGACCACGATCCCGCCGAAGCGCTTCACCCCGGCGGCGTCGACCGGGAAGTAGGACACGAGCGAGCTGACCGATTCACCGTCGGGGATCTCGACGGTGAGCTCTCGCCCCATGACCGGTACACCGGTGCGCCAGACCTCCTCGAGCAGCGGCTCGACCCCGACGGCGGCCGCAGGAGCGAGATCGCGCAGGTGCCGGCCGACATGCTCCTCGGCCGACACGCCGTTCATGCGCGCGAGCGCCTCGTTCACACGCACGAACCTGCCGTCGGCATCCGTGATCGCCATGCCCACCGACGAGTCGCGGAAGAACGCATCCGTCTGCGCGCGCTCCCGGGCGAGCGCAAGCTCGAGCTCCTTTTCGCGCGTGATGTCCGTGAGGAAGCCCTGGACGGTGACGCTCCCGTCGTCGGCTGTGGCAAGCGCGGCGACGTCTCGCACCCACACCTCGCGCCCGTCGCGGGCGATGAGGCGGTACTCGACGCTCACCTGCTCGCCGGCGCTGCGTACCGAAGCGCACGTGGCGAGGAAGAGCTCGCGGTCGTCCACCGCGACGCGGCCGAGCCAGAAGTCGGGGTCGGAGACCCAGTCCTCCACGGCAAAGCCGAGCAGCGGCTCGATCTGAGGGCTCACGTACTCGACCGACCAGGGGGCCTCGAAAGGAGTGACGTAGGTCACGAGCGGAAGCTGCTCCAACAGCACGCCGCTGCGACCGGTCTTCAGCTCGGCCGTCACCGCAGGATCGAGGGAGCCGTACCGCATGGATACCCGCGAGGGGCCCGGATCAGGCCGAGGTGCATGACAATCATTCTCGCTGCAAACGGCCGCTCGGGCCATACGACGAATCGAGGATTTCCCGTCACCCAAATCGGTGATTTGACGGCGTGCGCCTGGCTCTCGCGGTACGACGGGCTACGCGGCGCAGGCCGAGGCGAGCGCGGCCTCGATGGCAGTGTCGAGCTCCGCGGACGTGAACGGCTTCGTGAGGTACGCGAGCGGCCCGAGCGCGAGGAAGCGCGCCTCGACCGGAAGAACGCTCACACACACGACCGGCAGCGACGGCCGCCGCGCCCGGATCCGTCGTGCCTGCTCGAGTCGTAGGGCGGACGCCGGCTCGAGCAGCATGAGATCGGCCGGGGGCGGCGTCTCCACGCCGCCCTCCAGCACGATCACGTCATGTCCGAGCCGTTCGAGGAGGGCGACAAGAAGTCGCCTCACGTCCGGATCCGCTTCACTCAGGAGGATGCTCGCCATTTGCCTGCTCCCGGAGCGTGCGCGGCGCAGGCAAGAAGGCGGCGGGTGCTGCGGTATGAGGACGGTATGACCGGCCGAAAACCGGCTTACGCCGACGGTACACTTGCCCGCGGGTCGGGCTCCGCACAGTGGGAGCGTGTGAACCGCGTCAGATCCGGAAGGAAGCAGCGCTAAGCATTCCCTTCCAGGTGTGCGGGTCGCCCGGCCCTTTGTCTCTTCCGCGACGCTCCTCCCCGTGGCGGGGCATTCCTGCTTGAATCGAACCGTGGCTGCGCTCTACCGGAAATACCGCCCCCAGACCTTCGATGACGTCGTCGGCCAGGAGGCGGTCGTCCGGACGCTGCGAAACGCGATCACCGCCGGATCGGTGCGCCAGGCCTATCTGTTCGCAGGCCCGCGAGGCACCGGCAAGACGTCGATGGCGCGGATCCTCGCGAAGAGCCTGAACTGCACGCACGGGCCGACGGCCACGCCGGACGGCACGTGCCACGCCTGCGTGGCGATCGCCGCCGGCACGTCCCTCGACGTGATCGAGATGGACGCTGCCTCGCAGCGTGGCATCGACGACATCCGCGAGATCCGCGACCGCGTCGTGCTGCAGCCCGTGGAGGGGAAGCACAAGGTCTACATCCTCGACGAGGCGCACCAGCTGACGGATGCGGCGTGGAACGCGCTCCTCAAGCTGATCGAGGAGCCGCCGCCGCATCTCGTCTTCATCTTCTGCACCACCGACCTCTCGAAGGTGCTGCCCACCGTCCGGTCGCGCTGCCAGACGTTCGTCTTCCAGCGTCCTCGCCTGCAGGACATCCTCACGGTGCTGACGCGCGTGGCCGAGGGCGAGAAGATCGACGCGCAGCAGCAGGCGCTGTCGCTCGTTGCACGTTCCTCGCGCGGATCGTTCCGCGACGCGACCTCGACGCTCGACCAGCTCGCCGCCGCGACCGAGGGAACGATCACGGTGCAGTCGGTGCTCCAGCTGCTCGGCACGGTCGAGGAGGAAGCGCTGTTCAGGCTCTGCGACCTGATCGTCGACCGCGACACCGCCGGTGCGCTGACTTTCGTGGAGGAGCTGTCCGAGCAGGGTCACGATCTCGGCCGGCTCGTGACCGAGCTGATCGAGCACCTGCGCCACCTGATGCTCGTCCAGCACATGGGCGAGGTGCCCGAGTCGCTGCCCGTGACGGCGGAGACGCGCGAACGGCTGCGCGCGCAGGCGAATCAAGTCGGCGAGCCGACGGTCGTGCGCCTGCTCGATCTCCTGGCCGTCGCCGTCGACGACATGCGCCAGGGCGGCGATCCGCGACTGCCGCTCGAGCTTGCGCTCGTGAAGGTGACGCGCCCCGCCTCGGATCTCGCGCGCGAATCCGTGAACTACCGGCTCGAGCAGCTCGAGCAGCGTGGCCCGATCGCCGCGCCGGCAGCGGTACAGCCCGCGCCGGCTTCGCGCAGGCCGACCGCCGCGCCCCCAACCCCTGGCCCAGCAGCGGTCGCCGAGACAATGGTCGCGGAGCCGAGCAGCGGCGCGGTCGCAACTGCAGCGCCGCCGACGGTCGAGCTCGAGCAGCTCCAGGAGGCATGGCAGCGCACCATCGTGCCGGCGGTCGCGGAAAAGTCGATCCCGATCTCCACCGTGCTCGGCGAGGCGCGGCCGACCGAGCTCGCGGGAGACACGCTCACCATCGAGTTTCCCGCGCAGGCGGGCTTCCACCGCCAGCTCGCCGAGGAGCCGAAGAACGCGACGATGCTCGCCGAGGTGCTGTACGAGGTGACGGGCCGGCGGCTAGGGCTCGCGTTCGCCGTCAGCGACGCAGAAGCCGAGAGCGCGCACGAGCTCGAAGGCCCGGCGGGCGAGGACCGGATCCTCGAATTGCTCAAGAGCGATCTGGGCGCGGTCGAACGAGAGGAGAAGCAGT